>CALMFL010000206.1 GCA_937862595.1 uncultured Fidelibacterota bacterium | reverse complement strand
GCGTAAAGGACGCGGGAAACTGCGTCCTTTTTTTTAGGAGTATTTTTGGAACCTTCAGCCTTACGACATTTTTCGCATCCCGGGGGTGAAAAAGTCCTGTATTGCGGCGATGACGATGTGGACCTGGCCGCCGTTTACCTTTCCTCGATCCTGAATGCGGAAGGATATGATCTTGACTATATCCCTTCCCGGCTCCCTTTCCCGCCGGAACTTGATCCGGCCGCCTACGGTCTGATCATTTTCAGCGATTATCCCAGGGCGCAGGTCCGGGATGAGGACATGGAAAAGATCGCAGCGCAGGTGCTTCGGGGCGCCTCATTCCTGATGATCGGGGGCTGGGAGTCCTTTACCGGTCTGAACATTGAATACCGGAGATCCCCGCTGGAAGCCCTGCTTCCGGTGTATCTTCAGGATACGGACGACCGGCGGAATGTCGCGCAGGGCATCGTCGTACTGCCGGCGGAAAGGGGGAAAGCCCTCACAGACGGACTCGACTGGGAGCATCCCGCCCTGATCGGGGGGTATAACGCCTTCACGCCCAAAGATGAGGCCGGGGTCCGTCTGAACGGCTACCGGCTGGTGATCTCCGCAGAGCGCGGCGGCATCAAAGCGGAGCCTTCCGCGACGCCGATCCCGCTTCTGGTGACGGGGAGGGCGGGCAAAGGGAAAACAGCCGCCCTGGCCTTCGATCTTGCGCCGCACTGGATCGGAGGATTCGTCGACTGGGGAACGGAACGGAAACGCGTTGAATTCAACGATGGATTCATCGAGGTCGGTAATCATTATTACCGTTTTGTTAAAAATCTGATCGCTGACATGTTCTGACATGTCGCTGAAAGAAGGAGTTTTGCACGATGAAAGGAAATGCCATAGTCGCCCAAACCGGCGGGCCCACCGCGGTGATCAATTCCAGTCTGGCCGGGATTATTTCGCAGTGTCTGAAGGAAGAGAACATTGAACAGGTCTGGGGCTGCCATTTCGGAATGAAAGGCTTGCTGGAAGAGGATTTTATCGATCTTTCGGATGCCCCCGTCGAACGGCTGCGCCATACGCCGGGGAGCGCCCTGGGCTCTTCGCGGATCAAGCTGAAAGCGGAAAATATGCCGCGGGTTCTTGAAGTGTTCAAAAAATACAACATCCGTTATTTCTTCGGCATCGGCGGCGACGATACCCAGCTGAACGTTTACGAAGTGGAAAAATACTGCCGCGAACAAGGCTATGACTTCTGCGGCATGGGCTGTCCGAAAACCGTGGACAACGATCTTCCTCTGACCGACCATACGCCCGGTTTCCCCTCGGCCGCCCGCTATACGGCCCTTTCGGTGTTCCAGGGCGGACGTCTGACGCAGGATATGCAGAAGGTGGACCAGTTCGTCATCTACCAGACGATCGGCCGAAGCGCCGGCTGGCTGGCTGCCGCGCCCTATGCCTTCAAGGATAGCGAGCAGGAGCCGCCGCACATCGTTCTGATACCCGAAGTACCCTTCAATGAAGACAAGTTCATCGCGTTTTTCGACGAATGCTATAAAAAGTACGGCTATGTTTCGATCATTTGCGGAGAGGGCGTGACAGACGAAAAGGGAGATCCGGTCTCCGCGACCCGGGTCAAGGACGATTTCGGCAACCGGGAATTCGGCGCGATGGGCGGCGTTTCGGTCGGCATGGAGATCCATAAGATCATTTCCTGCGC
>CALMFL010000205.1 GCA_937862595.1 uncultured Fidelibacterota bacterium | reverse complement strand
GGGCGGGGGCGTTTTCCGGGACGATGTTGCAGAACACGGGGCGTTTCGCCTTCCGTTTCAGGGCGATCAGGGCCAGCAGGATATCCCTTCCCAGTCCGCATCTGCGATGGGTTTTAAGAACGTGCAGGAATCCCAGGGCGCCGTCGTCGTGGGTCAGTCCCCAAGCCGCCGGGGTCCCGTCGACCGCAATGCCGGCGGAGATGTCCCGGTCCAGGCGGTCCCGGATATAGGCGGGATCGGTAAATTCCCGGTAGTCCGAATTGGCGTAGATATACTCCGTAAGGGAAACGTTCAGCGGCAGAATGCGGTGCTGCGGTTCCGGAACGCTGACGCGTTCATCCAGGACGTAACGCCGGGTGCTCATGACCCAGTCCGCGTCGCCGCAGGCCAGGACGAGCGGAAGCGCCTCATCGGTGACAGAGTAGTAATAGGGGCTTTCCGCATGGTGTTCGTTCAGCAGGGCCGCGAGGTCCTTTTTCGGTCCGCCCAGGCAATGGACCCAGCGGCGGTCGCTCGTTCCGACCAGCAGGGCGGCGCCGCCCCTGACATAGGCGCGTTCCAGGGGGTAATTCTCAAAAAAGCCCCGGGTCGCCAGGGCGGCTGCCGGATCGCGTTCCAGCAGGCGGCCGATCGTATCATCCTGTAATTTCATAACCTTCCTCACTTCTTCAGGTAGGCGCGGATCGCTTTTTCGGCGACCGCCTCCCCGTTCTCAATGATCTCCTTGGCTTTATAAAAATCGAAGACCCCGAAAGCGTCCTCGGGAATATTGATCAGGATGTCCGGCGGGTCCTGCGCCAGGGTCAGTTCGGATATCTGGTTCAGCATGAGGTTGATGGTCTTGTTGACCAGGTTGAAAAAGCCGATGCTGTCGGTGCGGCTGCGCGGGATCAGGTTCCCGATCTTTTCATAAAGGGTCCGGATCTGCTCGCCGAAGGTGGCGTCCTCCTCCTTTTCCTCCCCTTCGGGGGATCCGGCCCCGTTCTCCGACATGGCGGCCACGTTGACCGCGACCACAATGTCCCGGCGCTTGCGTTTGACGCGGTTGATCGGGATGGGGTTCAGCACCCCGCCGTCCACATAGTAATGCCCGTCGATCTCCGCCGGCTGGAAGACCGTAGGAATGGAAATGGAGGCGCGGATGGCGTCGTAGAGCTTCCCGCTGTCGAAGACCTTCTCTTCGCCGCTCTCGATATCCGTGGCGATGGCGCAGTAGGGGATCTCAAGTTCCTCGATGTTCCGGTCGGGAATGAGCTCCTTCAGTTTTTTGATGACCTTGTCCCCCTTGACGAGCCCTTTGCTGCTGACGGTGAAATCGGTCAGTTTGAGGACGTCGAGAACGTCCAGCTCCTCGACGTAATCCAGGAGCTTCTGCAGTTCGCCGGTGGCGTAGAGTCCGCCGATCAGGGAGCCCATGGAAGAGCCCGCGACCGAGGTAATGGTGAATCCGTGGCGTTCCAGCGCCCGGATCACGCCCGCGTGGGCAAAGCCCCGGGCGCCGCCGCTGGAGAGCACCAGCGCAACATCCTTTTTCATGTTTCTCCTTTCTCCGCGTCCGCGCTTATTTCTTGAAAATAAAATACACCGCCAGGATCAGCAAGGAAAAGCCGATGAGGTGGTTCAGGCGAAAGGTCTCGTTCCGGAAGACCAGCAGGGTGAAGGCGGCGAACACCGTCAGGGTGATCACCTCCTGCAGGACCTTCAGTTCCACGAGCGTGAAGGGACCGCCGTTGCCGATGTAGCCGATGCGGTTCGCCGGGACCTGAAAGCAGTACTCGAAGAGCGCGATGCCCCAGCTGATCAGGATGACGGCAAAAAGTCCGAATTTGCTGAAGGGCTTCCATTCCGCGAACTTGAGATGGCCGTACCAGGCCAGGGTCATGAAGGAATTGGAGAGGATCAGCAGTCCGATGGTAAGCAGTTGTTTCATAGTGTTTTTCCCCGATAAACGATCATAGCGACCGAGGGAGAATCTAAT
Organism: uncultured Fidelibacterota bacterium; assembly: GCA_937862595.1. Classification (GTDB taxonomy): domain Bacteria; phylum Fidelibacterota; class Fidelibacteria; order Fidelibacterales; family Fidelibacteraceae; genus M50B103. Next base: position 58 of record CALMFL010000205.1, on the reverse strand, counting down.
TCTTTTTTATGTAAATGATAAAATAAATCATCATGATTTCCCGAATTCCCTCAATTAT
>CALMFL010000204.1 GCA_937862595.1 uncultured Fidelibacterota bacterium | reverse complement strand
TAAAAATCGGAACGATTTATTGATCGCTTTCGCTGATCTTGAGCAGATGCTCCGCATCTTTGTGCGGTTTCCCCGAATTCTTCAGCGGGATCAGGACGTTTTCGCCGACCTTGAATTTTTTGCAGGGGGCGGCAGCGTTTAAATTCTGAAGCAAAATGGTCCGCCCCTTGCTGTCCCAGCGAAAGGTCGAACGGACCTCGACGGAACCGATCCGGGCACGATAGCTGAGGTTTTCCCTGAGCGTAACGCTCATCCCTTCGGCCGCGTAGGTCCCCGGCCAGTCCAGAGCGTTGCGCGAGGTATCGCCTGCTGGAACGGTGGCGCATCCCGCAAGGGTCATCATTAATACAATGCTTAGATGGAAAATCCCTCGTCTCATGGCCTGAATATACAATAATTCGAACATATGTGAAAAATTATTTCTGATAATTTAAAAAGTACGGCTTCGACCGCCTCTCGCCTGCCGCCTTCCGCCTCCTGACTTCTGTCTTCTGTCTTCTGTCTACTGTCTACCGTCTTCTGCCTGCCCTCCGTAGCCCCGACATTTCGGGGGCGTAGGAGGGGCTTCTGACTTCTGACTTCTGCCTACCGTCTACTTCTTTTTACTGGACTTGAATATCTCGATACGATTCACTATATTCTCTTCACGTTACTATTTACTTATCAGACAAGGAGACTCCATGCTTCGGATCGACGGAAATTCGTTACGGCTTGAAGATGTGGTGCGCGTTGCGCGGAATAATGTGCCCGTGGCGCTGTCCGGCACCGCCCTGCCGGGCATTCTTGCCTCCCGCAATTATGTGCTGGAGATCCTCGCCGAAAAGAAGGTCGTCTACGGCATCACGACCGGCGTGGGGGAATTGTCCTCGCATTACATCCCCCCGGAACAGGCGGAACAGCTACAGGAAAACCTGATCCGCAGCCATGCCGCCAATGTGGGCGAGCCCCTGGATAAGGAAACGGTCCGGGCTATGGTCCTGCTGCGTGCGAACGCACTTGCCAAGGGCTTTTCCGGCGTCCGGGTCGAATTGATCCAAACGCTCCTGGATATGCTGAACCATGATATTTATCCCTATATCCCCTCCCAGGGCTCCGTCGGCGCCAGCGGAGACCTTTCCCCGCTCGCCCATCTTGCGCTGATCCTGACCGGACAGGGAGAATGCCTGGAAAACGGGAGACGGGTTCCCGCAAAAACGGTATTGAAAAAAAATCATATCAGTCCTCTCCGGCTCCAGCCCAAGGAAGGCCTCGCCCTCATCAACGGCACGCAGGTCATGGCCGCCATCGGATGCCTGGTCCTCAGCGATGCCGAGAACCTGCTGCGCTATGCGCAGATCGCCGGCGCCATGAGCCTGGAGGCACTGAAAGGCACCGCCCGCGCCTTCGACGCCCGCATCCACCGGGCGCGCCCCTATCCCGGCCAGCTGAAGATCGCCGCCAACATGCTGAAGCTCGTGGACGGCAGCGCGATCATCGCCTCGCATGCCCATTGCGACAAGGTGCAGGACGCCTATACCCTGCGCTGCATCCCCCAGGTCTACGGCGCGGTGTACGACACCCTGCAGTTCGTGCGCGGCACACTGGAGACCGAGATCAACGCCGCAACGGACAATCCGCTGATCTTTGCCGAAGACCGGGACGTGATCTCAGGCGGGAATTTCCACGGGGAGCCGCTGGCCTTTGCCATGGATTACCTCGGCATCGCGCTGTCCGAGATCGCCAATATTTCCGAACGGACCGTCGACCGGCTGGTGAATCCGCATGTATCCGGACTCCCGCCCTTCCTGGCGGAAGGCAACGGCCTGAACTCGGGCTACATGATCGCGCAGTACACCGCCGCGGCCCTGGTCTCGGAGAACAAGGTGCTGGCGCATCCGGCATCGGTGGATTCCATTCCGACCTCCGCCGGGCAGGAAGACCATGTCAGCATGGGCTCCATCTCCGCCAAGCACGCCCAGCTCATCCTGCGGAACGTGCTTCAGGTCCTTGCCATCGAAATGCTCGCCGCGGTCCAGGGCATTGATTTCCAGAAACCCCTGGAACCCGGCGCCGGAACGGGCGCGGCCTACCGGTTCATTCGTTCCCGCGTTTTGCACTGGGATGAAGACCGCATCATGTACAAGGATATCGAGATCATGGCGGACCTGCTACGCAGCGGCAGGATCCTGTCCGCGGTCGAAAAAGAAGGAATAGAATTATGAGCTTGCGACCCATGTACCCGGAATATCGTCCGGAGGGAATAATAAAGGCCCGTCGCGGCAACAAGAAGGAATGCAGGACCTGGGAAAGTGAAGCCGCCTTGCGCATGCTGCAGAACAATCTGGACCCCGAAAATTGCCTTATCCCCGAAGAATTGATCGTCTACGGAGGTTCCGGAAGGGCCGTGCGCAACTGGAAATGCTACCGGCAGACCGTCGATGCCCTGCTGCGGCTGGAAGCGGACGAGACCCTGCTGATGCAGTCCGGCAAACCCGTGGGCGTGGTAAAAACCCACCCCTATTCGCCGCGCGTGCTGATCGCCAACAGCAATATCGTCCCGAAATGGTCAACCCAGGAAAACTTCGACCGCTACGATCAGATGGGACTGACCATGTACGGCCAGATGACGGCAGGCAGCTGGATCTATATCGGGACGCAGGGTATTTTGCAGGGTACCTATCAAACCCTGGCGGCGCTGGCCGAAAAGCATTACGGCAGCGACCTGCGCGGCAAGTGGGTGCTGACCGGGGGCCTCGGCGGCATGAGCGGCGCCCAGCCGCTGGCGGTCACGATGAACAACGGCGTGATCGTCAACGTGGAGGTCGACCCCGTCCGCGCACAACGGCGTGTGGACGAAGGCTACTGCATGGCATTGACTTTTTCTCTTGACGAGGCCATTGCCCTGATGCAGCATGCGGTCGCCCGGCGCGAAGCGCTCTCGATCGCCCTGGTCGGCAACTGCGCCGAGGTCCTGCCCGAACTGGTCAAACGCGATATCATTCCGGATATTGTCACCGACCAGACATCCTCGCACAATTTATTGGATTACGTCCCCGTCGGCGATCTGGATGCCATGCGTCAACTGCACGACAAGGATCCCGAAACCTATAAAAAACTGGCGATGGATGCCATTGTCAAACATGAAGAAGCCATCCTTGAAATGCAGAAAAAAGGCGCCATTGCTTTCGATTACGGCAATAACCTGCGCGGACAGGCCGAAGCCGGCGGATTGAAGGTGCGCGATGAACAGGGCAAATTCCTGTATCCCGGATTTGTGCCCGCCTATATCCGTCCGCTGTTCTGCGAGGGCCGCGGACCCTTCCGCTGGGTGGCGCTGTCCGGTGACAAGAGCGATATCGACAAATTGGATGATCTGGTATTGGAACTCTTCCCGCACGATGAGATCCTCTCCCGCTGGATCGCCCTGGCGAAAGAACAGGTGCCGCAGCTCGGACTGCCGAACCGCGTCTGCTGGCTGGGACTCGGAGAACGCGCCGAATTCGCCCTGCGCATGAACGAGATGGTCGCCAAAGGCGAACTGAAAGCGCCCATCGTTATCGGCCGCGATCACCTGGACTGCGGATCGGTGGCATCGCCCAACCGCGAGACCGAGGATATGCCGGACGGCTCAGATGCCATTGCGGACTGGCCCTTGCTGAACGCGCTGGTCAATACCGCCTGCGGCGCCGACTGGGTCTCCATTCACAACGGCGGCGGCGTGGGCATCGGGAATTCCACGCATGCCGGACAGGTCATCGTGGCCACCGGCGCCAAAGAAAAAGTGATCAGACTTCAGCGAGTCCTGGACGCCGATCCCATGACAGGCATTTTCAGACATGTGGATGCGGGATATGATGAAGCGAAAGAATTTGCGAAGAAGCATGGTGTGAATATACCGAGCGAGAAAGAGCCACGCTAACGCTTGCTCCGCACTGAGCGCTGAGCGCTGAGAAAAATGCAATATAGACTGTCATCCCGAGCCCCGATGTGTCGGGGTCGAGGGATCTATTCATGAGACAGCGTATTTGAAATGATTATTAGTTATGAGTTATGAATTATAAGTGATGAGTGCCCGAAGAAATTATAAATTATGAATTATGAATGATCCCGGAGGGATCAAATAACAGTAACCCCGGGTGCTTGTGCTTCCGAAGCTTTAGCGAAGGAGCAAAACCCGGAGATAAAAGCTCCACTACAACCCACAACCCTGAATGGGTTGAATAAGTAGACGAGAAATATGAATAGAACAATAAAAATCATCATCTTGATATTAACATTGCTGCTTTTTTCAAGCTGCATTAATCCTCCCAATATTGAATTTGAAGCAAGAAAAATACTTACCTGTTCAACCATCGACATGGATCTTGATTATCCATATCTTTACGTCGCAGCATGGAGGGATGGGTTGTGGAGAATTGATATAAGTGATGATAATTTTGACACTACTTATATCCAGGTTATGGACCCTTCAGAGAGCTTTAGTGAGGTTTATGATGTGACGGCAGAAGGAGATGATATAATAGTCAGCACTTTAACAAGAGTATGGCGTAGCGAGGATGGGGGTAACAACTGGACAAATATTGTGGATAATAATGCATTGTTAGGTATTGACAGGTTCACGGGGCATCCCGAAAAGATAATTTATGATAGAAATTCCTATCCCTTTGTTTGCTATTCCGAAGATAATGGTGATACTTGGGATTCAACGCAAACAAGTTTCCCAACTGCTGATTCATTTATCAGAATCCATCCCTTTAAAGAAGGAGAGGCCTGGATTTACGGTATAACCGGAGGGGTGGGTTTCGGGAATCCATATCTGTTTTGTGTTGATAGTTGCGGAAAACATATTAAACTTGAAGTCGATATGTTTAATGACCTGTATTGTGAAGATGGAATAAATCACGTAAACAGCATCGTATTTGATCCCGACAACCCTGAAAATATATTTTTATGTGTTACTGTACCTGAGAAAACCATTTTCAAATCAGAAAACGGTGGTTTTTCTTGGCAGGAAGTTTTTTTAGACACATTGGAAATTAAAATTATGTGCAATGACGCATTTCAAACAGATAAATTCTATGCGATAAGTTATAATAGAAAATTATATTGTATTACAGAAAATTTCCAGACTTATCAATTATTGGGGAAATTATCTTTTAGTTCTGGTGAAGGCCCACTTGATATTATACATGATCCTGTGCGAAATTTGTTATTAATTAATGAATCAAATGGAATTCAAGCTATTAAGCTAAATGACTAATCAAGAGGTTATCATGAAACAGATCATCGAATGCGTCCCCAATTTCTCCGAAGGGCGCGACATGAATATCATCAAACAGATCACCGATGTGATCGAGCGTGTGGACGGCGTCATGCTCTTGGACGTGGATCCGGGCAAGGATACCAACCGGACGGTCGTGACCTTTGCCGGCGAACCCGGACCGGTCCTGGACGCCGCGGCGGCCTGCGTATCCAAAGCTAAAGAATTGATCAACATGAGCAAGCACAGCGGGGCGCATCCGCGCATGGGCGCGACGGATGTGTGTCCGCTGGTCCCGGTTTCGAATATCACGATGGAAGAATGCGTGGAACTGGCCAAAGAATTGGGCAGGCGCATCAACGACGCCACCGGAATTCCCGTCTATCTTTACGGCGAAGCGGCGCAGCGCAAGGACCGTTACAATCTGCCGGACATCCGCAAGG
>CALMFL010000203.1 GCA_937862595.1 uncultured Fidelibacterota bacterium | reverse complement strand
CTTCTGTCTTCTGTCTTCTGCCTTCTGCCTTCCGTCTTCCGCATTATATAGAAAGTATTTTGATCAGCTCCAGCAGCTGCGGATCCAGCGGGCGCCGGTCTTTTTTAGAGTGGGAAAAGGGGTGGTGGACGATCCGGCCGTTCATCAGGCCGACCATGATGTCCCGCTTGCCGGCCAGAAGCGCTTCCACGGCCGAAACGCCCAGGCGTCCCGCATTGATGCGGTCGTCCGCGGTGGGGGAGCCTCCGCGCTGAATATGGCCGAGAATGGTGACGCGCACGTCGTATTCGGGATGGTCCTTTTGGGCCTGCTCGGCGATCTTGAGGGCGCCGCCGACCTGATCGCCTTCCGCGACCAGAACGATGCTGCTGGTCTTGTGCTGTTTGTGCGCGTTCTCGAGAAAGGCTTCCAGCTGCTCGTAATCGTTCGTGAGTTCCGGGACCATGATGGCCTCCGCGCCGGTCGCGATCCCGCCGTGCAGGGTCAGGAAGCCCGCGTTGCGGCCCATGACCTCGATAAAGAACAGGCGGTTATGCGCCGAGGCGGTGTCGCGTATCTTGTCCACCGCTTCCACGATGGTGTTCAGGGCGGTGTCGTAGCCGATGGTGTAATCCGTGCCGCAGATGTCATTGTCGATGGTGCCGGGAATGCCCGCGACGGGGAAATCGAACTCGGAGCCGAATTCCCGCGCGCCGGCAAAGGTGCCGTCCCCGCCGATGACCACCAGGGCGTCGATGCCGCGGGCGCAAAGGTTTTCGTAGGCTTTCCTGCGCCCTTCCGGCGTGACAAACGCCTCGCAGCGCGCCGTTTTGAGAATGGTGCCGCCGAGCTGGATGATGTTGGAAACGGAATGGGAGTCCATGGATTCCATCTCGTCGTCCACCAGTCCCTGATACCCGCGCTTGATGCCCGTGACCTTCAGGCCGTGAAAGATCGCCCCGCGCACGACCGCGCGGATCGCCGCGTTCATGCCGGGCGCGTCCCCGCCGGAGGTCAGAACGCCGAGAGAACGTAGTGTTGATGATGCCATCGTTGTGTTCCTTATGATGTAAGCGTCTGCCAACATAAGAATTATCCTCTTCATTGACAATTGAAAAAGGACAATTGACAAACACGCGGGATTGAATATCCGTAAAAAACATGAGGATCCTTCCGGAGGATCGCCGCGTCAATTTAATTTACCGATGACCGTTGGATCCTTTGTCCGTAACCTGGAATATAAAAACATTTTTTTCATATACAAAAGTGTCCACAGCCCGGGGTCATGAACAGCGTGCCGCCATTGTCGTATTTCCGTTCGGAAACGGGATCGGCACAGAATTTTCTTCCCCTTAAAAGGGGAAGCTTGTATTTTATCCCGTAACCATAAACGGAGCCGTTATGAAAAACATCCGCTGTCTTCTTTCGGGCATGTTCATCCTTTTTATCGCGTGCGGTAAGGTCCCGGACAGTGTTCCGGTCCTTTCCGGTCACTATATGGGTCAGGTCCCGCCGGGCATGAGCGCCGAACTTTTCGCGCCGGGGATCATTTCGAACGAACTTTGCAACCGTGACGTCGCGATGACACCCGACGGAAAAGAAATGTATTTTGGCGTGCATACGCCCGATTTCCGTTTTTCGACGATCCTGGTCTCCCGGGAGGTGAACGGCGTTTGGACTGCTCCTGAGGCGGCGAGCTTTGCCAGGGATCCGCGCTATGCGCACCTTGAACCGGCCGTCAGTCCCGACGGAAAAAAATTATTTTTCCTCTCGGATATGCCGAAGGACGATACGGACCGCCCCGCGGATGACGATATCTGGGTCGTGGACCGCGAGGGCGACAGCTGGGGCGCGCCCTACAATCTGGGGGCGCCGGTCAATACGGACGGCAACGAATTTTTCCCTTCGCTCACGCGGGACGGAAGCATGTATTTCACGCGTGCCGACGCGGGAAGCCGCGTCCATTTCATCTATCGCTCGCGCCTTGTGGACGGCCGCTATGCCGAACCCGAAAAATTGCCCGGGCAGGTGAACTGCGGGACCAACCGCTACAACGCCTATGTCGCGCCCGACGAACGTTACCTTGTGGTGCCGGCGGTGAACGGTCCCGGAAGCCTGGGCGGAACGGATTACTATATTGTCTTTCGCAATGAGGACGATACCTGGCAAGAGCCCGTGAATATGGGCGAAAAATTCAATTCACCCGCCGGGGGCGAATGGTCGTTCTATGTCTCGCCCGACGGGAAATACGCCTTCTTTATGGCGACGCGCGGCATCGGCGATGAACGTGTTCCGCGGCTTTTGAATTATCAGTTTTTCCGGGATGTGCATGCCGGACCCGAGAACGGCAATTCCGACATTTACTGGATCGATGCGCAGATACTGGACACCTTCCGGAAATAATAGCAGCTCGCCAAAACATCATGTTCTTTACCGAAATTCAGGCACCTTCCCCGGATCCGTGATCCCGGTCACATCCCCGGCAGGGGGGATTGACGGGAAGCTCCATCCGGATTATATTTGACCGGAGAAAAGGGGGATGGAAAAGAAATTCAGTGATGAGAGCCTGAGGCTGGAAGGCTGGGATTATTCCAGCCCCGGATTCTATTTTATTACCATCGTAACGCGCGACAGAAAAAATTATTTCGGAGATATTAAAAACGGCAGAATGGAATTATCCGGAGCCGGAATTCTTGCAAAAAAATTTTGGCATGATATCCCGAAACATTTTCCCTTTGGCGGATTGGACGCATTCATTGTGATGCCGAATCATATTCATGGCATTTTGATCATCAAGGATAATAATCAATATAATAGAGGGGACGCGATTAATCGCGTCCCTGCTTCCATGGAAAAAGATCATTTATCCCGGGGAGGCATTGCCGGATATCATAATCCGATGCTTCATCGGAATATTTCCCGGATCATACGATGGTATAAGGGGCGGGTATCCTATAGCGCCCGAAAGATCGATCCCGGCTTTCAATGGCAATCCCGGTTCCATGACCGCATCATTCGCGATGAAAATGATTTATATGATAAAAGAAGCTATATCCGCAACAACCCCCTTAAATGGAATTCCTGCC
>CALMFL010000202.1 GCA_937862595.1 uncultured Fidelibacterota bacterium | reverse complement strand
AGAACAAAAAGGCGCTTGTCCGCACCTTCAAGCAGGAGCTTACGAAGGACAGGGCTTCCGGCAGCGTCGGCGACCTTTCCCGTTACGGACTGCTTGAAATGACCCGGGAGCGCATCCGGGTATCGGTAATGTTCTCGCTCAGCGAGGAATGCCCGATGTGCCACGGCTACGGCCGCATTCCCAGTAAGGAAAGCATGATCACAAAGATCGACAGCTGGGTCCGCAATTTTCGCCAACACACGCGCGAGCGCCGGGTCGAACTGCAGGTCCACCCGCTTCTGTTCGAGTTCATCCGCACGAACAAGAAGGTCCTCTTAATGACCCAGCTGAAATACGGCATTAAAATTGATTTTGTCAGCGACGAAAGTCTGGGTGTGGGCAGTTTGCGCTTTATCAGCAAAAAGAGCAAAGAAGACCTTACCCACATGTATTGAAAAAACATTCACCATACAAAAAACGGGAACCAGGTTCCCGTTTTTATTTTATCCAAAAAAATGGCGATATTAATTCAAGCCGAAATTACTGCGATAGTCTTTGATCTCCGCCTTTTCACGAAGATCGTTCATCCAGCTTTCATATGCATTGCGCTGTTTTTCTTCAAGCAGGATACCCTTTAATTCGTCGCGTTCGGCCGCATAGACCTCTTCATCCACCGGGGTCTTTGCGACGAGCTGAACAAACATGTCGCCGTAACCGCCGACCGTAAAGGGGGCGGAAATGTCATTGACCGAGAGGTTCCTGACCACATCCGCGAATACGGGCGAAGCGCCGAGGGGGTACGGAAGACTGTTGAGGACAAAGGATCCGCTCTGATATTCCAGATAAGGATCCGTTTCCGCGGTCTTTTTGGAGTCGATGTCGCCGCGAAGGAACGCAGCATGCGCCGCCCGGACAAGACCGGCGCTTTTTTCTTTCTTCATCTCTGCGATCACGGCGCGCTCAACGGACGTCCTTACATCCGCAAGCGGCATATAGGAGGACGGGACGATCTCAAGCAATTCCGCAACAACATAGGCTTTTTCATTTTCATAAACGGAACTCAGATCGCCCGCTTTGCTCCGGTAGGCCCATTTTGCCAGCGCGGGCAAATAGCCAAGATCGCCGAAATACGGGAACTCTTTGGTGAATCCGCCGCGGAAAGTATCCAGTTCGGCTTCTACGTTTTCAAAGGCCTTGACAAATCCGTAGCTTTCGACATCCAGCACAAAGGCATCCGCTTCGGTCGCAAAATAATCGTAGGTGTTGACCGGATCGATACGCCGGATCAGGACCGAGAGGCGCGCCTCTTCGGCGCCGTTGACCGTGCGTTTTCCGGTGACCTTCAGCAGATGGAACTCGTCGCCGATGATGATGGGGTCAAGAATCTTTCCGGCCTTGGCCATCATAACGGGACCGCGGTATTCCGCCCGCAGATCGGACCGGCCAAGCCACCCGAGATCGCCCGTAACGCTGGAATCCTGAATTTCGGAAAAGATCTGGGCCAGCTCATCAAAGGACTCGCCCTCTTGGGAACGCAGGGCAATATCTTCAAGATCGTTCAGGACCGCCGCCGTATCATCGGCGGAAGGGATCTTCGGCCATGAAACGATCCGGATATGGCGGCGCTCATCCTGTTTGTAACGTGCTTCTTTGTTTGCTTCATAATAAGAAGTCAAATCGTTTTCTTCAGGAATGAAAAGCGAATCGGAAAGCAGATGAACGGGTGCCGTAAGGTAGTTGACGGAATAGGTGACACTCCGGTCAATGAATTCCCGCAGGATCTCATTTTCGTCCACCACGACAGAGGTCAAAATAATACTGTTCAGCTTCTGGTAGGGCAGTACGTTCAGGCGAAGATAATTCTC
>CALMFL010000201.1 GCA_937862595.1 uncultured Fidelibacterota bacterium | reverse complement strand
CGGGAAGTCGTCAAAGGAGTAGGAGCGTTTCGTTGAGGATTTTCCGTAATAGTTGAAGGTCGAGTCCAGCACGACGCCTTCGCCGCTGTTCTTTTCGTAATCGGTCTCAAACCCGAACAGCAGCTTATGTTTCGTCTCGCCCCAGGCAAAATCGGAGGAACGTTTCAGCTTAAAGGAAATGTCCCATTCCTTTCCCTTCTGCGATGCCGTCGCGTTGAAGGGATAGACCATCAGAAGGCTGTCGATGCGCAGGATGGAATCCGTTCCGGCGACAAAGACCGTATCGCGCAGGGGAACGATGGAGCAATAGCTGGTATCGATGCCGCTGATATCGGTCCCGTAGGGCAGGAAGAGCTGGTCGACGACCATTTTTTGCTTGACCACGTCTTCCACATCCAGGTCGATGCCGGCAAAGATGTCATAGCGTATGTTCTTTTTCGCCTTGTATTTCAGATCGACCTTTCCGGAGGCGCGGTAGCCGCGGTTCGTGTTCTGCATCCGGTATTCGTCGTTGGGCTCTTCGTCGTCAAAGATCCGCGTATAGGTCGCCCCCAGGCGCGCATCCAGCTTATCGTTGAAATAGGAGCGGGAAAGGTTCGCGCTGCCGTAAAGGCGCTGATATTCGTCGCCGGCCTTGCGCAGGTTCCGTTCGCTGTAACTGTAATTGACATGGTAATCGAAAACCGCTTCCTTGAATTTATGCCCCCCGTTGTAACTGAAGCCTTTCGTGTCGGGATTGATCTTGGCCTTGAAGCGGCGGCTGACCTGCCCTTTCTTCGTTTCGACCTTGACGATGCCGTCGGTGAAATTCCCGTATTCGACGGAAGGAATGCCCGTGATCACCTCCACCGAGGCGATATTGTCCGCGGGAATGATGCGCAGGTCCGTACCGCTTTGCTCGCTGGAGCCGCTGACGTAGCCCGCCGCCTGGACGTCGCCGGAGATCTCGTTCCCGTCCACGATCACGCTCGTGCCGAAGGAATCGAATCCGTACAGGCCGCTGTCGCTGCGCTTCACTTTACGCAAGCCGACGTTCTGCTGTTTCGCTAGGCCCATCTGGCCGGATTTTTCCACCCCGGGGACCAGGGTCAGCACATCGCCGAGGTTGGAGGCCTGAAGGTGGTCGATCTCCCCCGAATCGATCTTCCGGGTCGTCGCGATCTCCTCGGGAAGGATGTCCCGTCCCTTGGCTTCCACCTCGATCCCGCCGATCATGAAGCAGTAGGACAGGTCGTCCCCGCCCTTTTCGTTCACGATCAGCCGGACCTTGACCTCGTACAGGCCGACGCCGCTGACATAAAAATCGAAAAGACTGTTGCTGTAGTAGCATTCTTTCATGCCCGCGATCTTGTAAACCCCTTCCGGCACGTTCCTGAACTCAAAAAAGCCGTCCGGGTCGGTGTGGGTCTGCGCCCGGAAATCGGTGCCTTTCTGCGGTTCGATCGCCACAAGCGCCGAGGGGATCGGTGCGTTTCCGTCGTAGGCGCGCACATATCCGCGCACGGTCGCCGCCGGGGAAAAGCGGGTAATGGACAGGGTGATCAGCAGCAGGGTGATAACAATTCGTTTCATTTTCTTCACGTTATCCTTGATAATTTCGATTATTTGACTAATCTATTAATTAATTTTCATCATATGCAATATTTTTCTATGTCATCAAGGACTAAAAATACTATATTCGAACCGACAATTAACTACTTTAACAGGGATCATGTATGGAACACGTTATTGAATGCAAGAACCTGACCCACTACTACGGTGACAAGCTGGTTCTGAACGATCTGAACCTCAGCGTAGAAAAGGGAAGGATCTTTGGTATCCTGGGCAAGAACGGCATGGGAAAGACGACCACCATCAATATTCTGATGGGCTTCCTGCGCCCCACCAGCGGGCAGTGCCTCGTTTTCGGCGAAGAGTCGCATAAGCTTTCGCCCGCCACGCGTCAGAAGATCGGACTGCTGCACGAAGGCCACCTTGCCTATGATTTTATGACCATCCGGCAGGTGGAGAATTTCTATTCGCGCTTCTTCCCGAACTGGAAGGCGGACTATTACTGGGACCTGATGGGCAAGCTCGGCCTGTCGGACAACCACAAGATCAAGAACATGTCCTGCGGCCAGCGCTCACAGGTCGTGCTCGGCCTTATTTTCGCGCAGGACCCCGAACTGCTCATCCTCGACGATTATTCGATGGGACTGGACCCGGGCTACCGCGCCCTGTTTATCGACTATCTCCAGGAATATGTCCGGGAAAAGAATAAAACGGTCTTTCTGACCTCCCATATCATTCAGGATGTGGAGAAGGTCGTCGACGATACGATCATCATGGGACATCAGAAACTGCTCCTGAAAATGCCGCTGGTCGCCCTGAAGGAAGGGTTCCACCGCTATGAGTTCAGGAATCAGAACGCTGTTGGCCATATTGCCGCGGACGACAAGACGGTAACGAACGTTGAATTTGTCAACGACAAGGTCACCCTGTATTCCTTCAAATCCATGAACGACATCAAAGCGCACCTGAAATCCCTGGGCATCAGCGTCAGCGAGATCGCCGAGATCCCCATGACCCTGGAAGAAGCCTTTATCGGATTGACCGGAAAGTATTAATCAGAGGTACACTATGTTAAAAGCAATCTTATACAAAGAATGGATCAAACTGCGCTGGGCGGTGATCGTGATCGCCGGACTGACGGTGCTTTCGCTGGCCTACAGCATCGGGATGATCAATTACTATATCGAGTTCCAGGGCGCCTTCACGAACTGGATGTACGTGATCGGCAAAAGCCTTCTGCTGAAGAATATCGTATTCGTGAAGGTGCTGCCGCTGATCACCGGGCTGATCTTCGGACTCCTGCAGTTCGTGCCGGAAATGACCCGCAACCGCATGCGCCTGTCCTATCACCTGCCGATCAACGAGAAAAAACTGCTGCTCGCTTCCGTCGGGTTCGGCTATATGTTCCTGCTCGCCGAGATCCTCTTTCTCTTCTTCGGCTTATGGCTGGTCGTTTCGATGTCCTACCCGGCCGAGGTCATTCAGAAGGTCCTGATGTCCACCCTCCCCTGGTTCCTGGGCGGAAGTGCGGTCTATTTCCTGACCGCGTTCATCATCCTGGAGCCCTCCTGGATCTACCGGCTAATTTACGGGGTCGTCACCTACGGCCTGGTTGAACTGAATTTCCGCGCTTCCACCTATGACCAGTATGTCGGCCTGTGGGTCTTCGTGCTGATCGTTGCCGTGATGCCGTTAACGGTATTGTTCGCGGGTCACCGTTTCCGTCGTGGAACCAAATAATTAAAGGTGTTTGCCATGTTAAATAAACTTTCACGTTATACCATTATCGCCCTTATCATCCTGGTGTCGGCGCTGTACCTGCCCGACTTCTATTCCATGCTGTTTGATAAGAAGGTCAACACGCCGATGCTGGACTACTCCGCCGTGATCGACGAATTCGTGGTCCTTCAAAGCTCCGGCATGGGACAGATCGAGTACCGGGACATTAAGGGGAACACCTACGGCGAGCGCGAGTACTTTCAGCTGCTTCCGTTCAGTTACTATGCAAACCTTGAAAAATGGCAGCAGATGCCTGCCGAAGTCAAGGGCTTCGAGATGTCCTCCAAGAGCATCCGCCAGAATTCGCAGTTCTTCCGCATCGAGCCCAAGAACATCGATCCTCCCGGCGTACCGGCCATCTACATCCTTTTCGAGGCCGAGCCGGATTACGCTCAGCTGATGATCCCGGAGGACGTGTTCCGCTTCGGAAACAAAATTGAGTTCATCGACCCGGTGAGCAACAAGGTCATCGAAGAAAAATCCGCGCTTTTCCAGCAGGCCATGGAACAGGCGGGCTTCACCTTCCCCGCCACGCTCGTCGCCGGAAATCCCACCAACCGGAAACCCTTTGACGAAGGCTACTTCGTCAAGGACGCCCGGGGCGAGATCTTCCAGATGAAAATGATCCACGGGAAACCCGTGGTCACCAAAACCGGGATCGACCCGAAGCTCAAGGTCCGCCAGATCTTCGTTGAAGAAAATCTCCGGAAGGAATTCTACGGATCCCTGCTGACCGAGAACAACGACGTCTATCTGATCATGTACGACAACTACCGCCTGCAGAAACTGCCCACCGCCTGCGCCGACGAACGCTTAAGCTATGTCGCGGATGAGATGATCTTCCGCTGCTACACCCTGCCCGTCTACCGGCACATCCAGGTACGGGGCGACGGTTTTATCAAAATGTACGTGGTCGGCAACGACTTCGAACCGGTCGCCGAGTATGTGGAGACCTGGACCCCCTACATGGAACGCACCTCGAGCGTCGTGAAGGGCTTCCTGTTCCCCTTTGAGCTCACCACGGCGACCTCGACCAAGCACGTCAAAATGCAGATGGACTTCTACGGCTGGAAATCCCTTGCCGGGATCGCGGCCTCCCTGCTCGCCCTGGCGCTCTTTTCACGCAAGCGCCCCTGGTTCGATTACCTCATCGTCCTGCTGACGGGCGTGTTCGGACTGATCGGCGTCCTGCTCATCAAACCCGAAGATTGATCGTGCAATAAATTAAATATTACGCAGGGGCTGGACACGTCCAGCCCTTTTTTATTACCAATCTTTATTCCCATGCTCAATCTTTTCAATTTGCCAGCTTAAGGGATTATAATTGATATATTTCCGAATTCGATATAATTCATCTTCATTTTGAATAATATGTTCATAATAATTTCTTTGCCAAACATCAATTATGTCTGTGTTCTCATGTATCCATTTTGTAACAGCGCTTTTATAACTTCTTATTATTGATCCAATTGATCCGGGAATTATCTTCTGGTATTTATTGTTATTGGGCTGGACACCTGTCCATCGTAGCTTCAGCGCAGATGGATGTCCAGCCCCTGCGTTATCAACTAAATTGATGATTCCATGAACATGATTTGGCATTACAATAAACTCATCAATTTCAGCTCGATTAAAATGCTCGGGGATTTCCAACCAATAATCTCTTGCAATTTTACCACATTTATTTAATAATAATTCTTCATCTTTTATATCACCAAAAATACATTTCTTCTTTTGGGAACAAATTGTAATGAAATATGAACCTGGCGCACTATAATCAATATCTGATAATCTTATCGAATTGCGGTTTTTCATGTCCCCTCTGTAATTAACTTGATTGCCTTATCGTCCTGCTGACGGGCGTGTTCGGACTGATCGGCGTCCTGCTCATCAAACCCG
>CALMFL010000200.1 GCA_937862595.1 uncultured Fidelibacterota bacterium | reverse complement strand
CGTCAAAACGCGCCTGCCGTTCAGCGGGAACAGAGAGATACTGAATTACATGAATTCCCCGGAATTCGATCCGGCGGCGCAGGCGCTTGTCCCGGCGGAATACGGGGCTGCGAATTACAGCGGGGCCGGCGAGATCCGGGTTATTGAAAGCACGCCGAACCGGATCCTCTACGCGGTTAAAACAGACGAACCCCAGTTCGCGGTGTTCTCGGAAATGTACTACCCCGAAGGCTGGACCCTGAAGATCGACAAAGAGAAGATCCCCATCGTTCAAACGAACTACGCCCTGCGCGGCGCCGTGCTCCCGGAAGGCGAATACACCCTGACCCTGGACTTCCGGCCGCGCGCCTACTATGCCGGCATCAAGGTGGTCTGGATCGGGAACATCCTGATCCTTCTGCTGATCGGGGGCTCGCTGCTGATCCTTCACCGCGACACACTATTCCCGCAAAAAAAGTGATCCCGAAATGAAAGAAAAAAGCGTACTGATCATCGCGCGAGACCTTAGCACCTTTGTGGTACGGGATATCGACATCCTTGAAAAAAAATATCCCGTGCTCACCCATATTTATAAGGCAAAGGACGGTCTGTTCAGCAACCTGGCTTCTCAGGCGGGGCTGTTCTTCTGGCTTCTCCGGCACATTGTCCGGGCGCAGGCGCTTTACATCTGGTTCGCCGACTATCACGCTTTTTTACCCGTTTTGTTCGCTAACCTTTTCCGAAAAAACGCCTTTGTGGTGGAAGGGGGCTACGATACGGTGTATCTTCCCGAGATCCGCTACGGGTCCTACTCCAATCCCCTGCGGGGGTTTTGCAGCAGTTATGCGATGAAGCATGCCACGCTCAATCTTCCGGTATCGGAGACGCTGATCCCCGAGATCAGGGCCCGGGCTCCGAAAGCCCGCGTGCGCACGCTGTACACCGGGTATGATCCCGCCGTATTCAAACCGGCCGGGAATAAAGAGAAGATCGTATTGACTGTCGCCGGAAGCAATTCTTTTCAGAGGGTGCGTTTAAAAGGGCTTGATGTCTTTGCCGAAACCGCGAAGCGGCTTCCGGAATATCAGTTCGTGATCGTCGGACTTGGAGAAAAAGGGAAAAGCTTTCTGGAACCATTGCCGGAAAATCTGATAAGCACGGAAAAGCTATCACAGGAAGAGTTGATCCTCTGGTATCAGCGGGCGTCGGTATATGCGCAATTTTCCATGCGGGAGGGACTTCCGAACGCCGTATGCGAAGCCATGTTGTGCGGATGTGTCCCGGTGGGTTTCAATGCCGGCGGTATCGCGATCGCGATCGGGAACACGGGTATCGTTATTAATGAAAAAACCATTGAAAACGCCGTTTCGGCAATTCGCGAGGCAATGGAAAGACTCCCCGAACTCGGGCTCCCGGCAAGAAGGCATATTATGGAAACGTTTCAGAAAGATAAACGAGAGACCGCCATCCTGGCGCTAATGGAAGATCCCCTGCCCAAACAATAACCGTGGATTAAAGCTATATGAAAAAGGCGCTCATTATAAGCTATTACTGGCCGCCCGCCGGGGGTCCCGGAGTCCAGCGCATCCTAAAATTCGCAAAATACCTTCCCCAATACGGATGGACACCCATTGTTCTGACCGTTGAGAACGGCGAATACCCCGCATATGACCCAACGCTTTCCAAAGAAGTTCCCGACCACATCAGCGTATTCAGAACCCGGACCCGGGAGCCGTTTTCAGCCTACCGAAAACTAACCGGTTCCGGCAGTGGTCCGATCCCCGTCGGTGTGCTTGCGCAAAAAAAAATATCACCGAAAGCCAGGTTTGCACGCTTTATCCGCCTGAATATGGTCGTACCCGACGCAAAAACCGGCTGGATCCCTTTTGCCGTGAAAGAAGGTCAGCGGATCATAGACAAGTTCAAACCGGATGTGATTTTTTCTTCTTCACCGCCGCCGACAGTTCACCTGATCGCAAAGAAACTTGCATGCCGGAACAACATCCCGTGGGTTGCCGATCTGCGCGATCCCTGGTCGAACATACATTATTATCAGGGAAGCCGATGTGCCCTGACGAACGGCATTGATGCGGCTTTGGAAAAACGCATTCTCGGCCGCGCATCTGCAGTTACAACGGTCAGCGATCATTTTTCAACCCTTATCCTGGCTCCTCCGGAAAAGATTCGTATTGTGCCGAACGGATTTGACCTTGCGGATTTTCCCGATGAAACAGCTTGCCGCGCCAAAGATCCGAAACTTACCCTTGCCTATGTCGGGGGCTTGAACGCCAACCGCTTTTACCCCGAATTTTTTGTCAGGCTTCGCCGCGCCATACTGGATAATCATCTTCAGAAGGACAACGTTCGCCTGATCCTTGCAGGCCAGATAGGAGAAGAAATTCTCAACGTCATCTCTTCAACGCTGGAGGGCATATTGATCACCGAACATCGGGGATATGTCGCTCATGCCGAAGCGATCGGCATCATGCGCGAAGCCGATCTTCTCTTAATGTTCATGGAAAAAGTAAGCAATTACGGCGGCCATGTTCCCGGGAAGGTCTTCGAATACCTGATGACCGGAAATTATATTCTGGGAATCGGCGATCAACACGGAGATGTCGCCAAAATATTATTAAAGGAAAAGGGCGGCATGATCGCCGACCCCGACGAAGACCTAAAGAACGTTTTTAAGGATATCATCGAACGATGGAGGACGGGCACCCTGAGGGGCGCCGACCCCCGGTCAATAAACGAATTTTCGCGGGAAAAACTTACCGCAACACTTGCCGGAATTTTTGACACATTATGAAGAAAATCAAACAGATCATTTTTATGCTGCGCAAATTCCAACGCGATATCCGGTCCCCCCGGCCGCGTTATGCGATCCCGGACGAGCTGCGCTCGCAAGAACTCGGAGACTATTATTTCATCTTTGAAGAACATCGCGTGGCGGGCGGCCCGGATCAACCGCTGATCAGCAAGCTGGACGAAAACGGGATCCCGGTAAATAAAACATATGTGGATGTGATCAATCAGGACTACGTCTATTTCCCGATCTCGATCGGCCAGCTCGGTTTGGCGGTTTTCCACACCTGGCTGAAGACCGGAAATGAAAACGACAAAGCCCGTTTTTTAAAATTCGCCGAATGGTTCGCGGATGAACGCCATTACGACCGCAGCGAAACCCTCGGGATCCGCTGGCTGACGCAAGTGCCCCTGCCGCAGTACGGGAACCCCGGACCCTGGCAGTCCGCCTTTTCCCAAAGCCGCGGCATTTCGATCCTGCTGCGCGGCTATCAGCTCACCGGGAACCCCGTCTGGGCGGAAAAGGCCCGGCTGGCGCTGACGAGCTTCACCCAGCCCGTATCCGAAGGCGGCGTGACCTCGTTCACGCCCCACGGTCCTTTTTATGAGGAGTATACCGCCGAGGTCCCCACGCTCGTCCTGAACGGCATGATCTTCGCCCTCTGCGGCGTATATGACTATGTGCGCGTTTTCCCGGAAGACCCGCTCCCGCGGAAGATCTTTGACGACGGCATCCGCACCCTGGAGAACATCCTGCCCGACTACGATCTCGGCTACTGGTCGCGCTACAATCTGTGCCGGGCGGAAGGATATCCGGACCCGGATCCCGCGACGATCGGCTATCAGCGCCTTCACGTCACCCAGCTCGACATGCTCCACCGGCTTACCGGGAACGGCCTGTTCCGGCGCTACGCAGACATTTTTAACCGCCAGGACACTCCGGCTAACGCACTGAAAATGTACGTAAAAAAGGCCGGAGCCCTGAAAAAAATCGGCCGGTTATAGTGAAATATTATGAATATTCGAAAAAAAAACAGCCGTCCGGCGCACCCCGTTTTGTTGAGATTGAAAAGGAAACGGCTTGAAAAACACCTGAATTATTATGATTATTTTGAGAAAATCAATAATTGAAGGAAAAGAAGGCCAAAAATATTGCGATTTGTTTTTTGCGTTGCGGAAAAAAAATAACTTGTCAATGGCAGTCAATATGAGTAAAATTTCCTTGATGTAAAAAAACAAATGGATAACATTACTTTTAATAAAGATAGCTAAGGTTAGTAACTTAAAGGAGGTTATTTATGAAGAAGCTTGTTGTGACCGTATTAGCTATTCTTATGATTTTACCGATCTGTGTCTTCGCACAGGCAACCGGCAAAATTGTGGGAGTAGTCAAGGACACCAAGACAAATGAGCCCCTGGCCGGAACCAACGTGCTGATTGAAGGCACGGTCCTCGGTGCCGCCGCAGACGCTGACGGTTCATTTATCATCTTGAATGTCCCGGTTGGAACCTACGATGTTTCCGCTTCGATCATATCGCACAAGAAGCTCACGGTACAGGAAGTCCGTGTGCTTTCAGGCGTTACGACGGAGATCAATTTCGATCTGGAGCAATCTGTGGTCGCCGGTCAGGAAGTGACCGTGATCGCAGAACGCAAACTCTTCGAAAAAAGCGTGACATCGAGCGTCTCGTTGAAAACGTCGGACGAACTGGAGAACATTCCGGTCCGCGGCGTTGCCAACGTGATTTCCAACATGGCGGGCGTGATCACCCAGGACGGGTCGGTCCACATCCGCGGCGGTCGTCCTCACGAAGTCAAGTTCCTGGTCGGCGGTGTTTCGACATCGATCCCCACCAGCAACAACAACGTGATGACGATCATTCATGATGCAATTGAAGAGATCCAGGTGTTTGCGGGCGGTTATACCGCGGATATGGGGAACGCGAACGCCGGTATCGTCAAAACAGAGATCAAGGGCGGCAGCTCGGACTACAAGGGCTCCCTCGAGTTCCGTACCGACGGCCTCCGCGATCCCGAACTTGGCAAGAAAGTCCTCGGAACCTATAATTACGGACATAATTCCGCGATCGCAACCTTCGGCGGACCGCTCGGCAAAAAGATCAAATTCTTTATCGCCGGCCAGTACGACGACCAGAAAGATTCCGAAGTCCGCTTCAGCGAAGGATTTGAATTCCTCGGCATGCTGAACAGCAACCCGAACGACCCCAATCCCGAAACGGCGGATGATACGGTCGACATGGTTTATCCGGACGGCTTTACGCCTCGCGCTTCGCAGATGACCTATGCGATCAACGGTTCATTGACCTTTGACCTGCCGGTCCGCCTGCGCGTGGACTTCCTGCATGATTTTACAAAATATGACCGTACATACACCCGACCGGTCATGCTGAACACCGCGAATGACAGGACGTACTATTATACAACGCCCACCACGCTCATTTCGGCAAAGGCGACCAAACTCTTCTCGCAGACATCCTACCTGGATGTCAAGGGAAGTTATTTCCGCTATGCGCGCGAACTGAACGATCCCTATTTCGGGAACGACTGGCACAAATGGTACGACAGCGCCGCCGTGTATGAAGCCACGGACGGCGAAGTCGTTTACCGTAATGCCTGGCGGCCCCAGTTTGATTATGTGATCAACGGGTTCCCGGTCGCGCGTGACGGGGCCCCCCTGAACGTTTACATGAACGAAGAACAGACCTACGTAGGCCTGAACCTTGATTATGTCAACCAGATCAACAAACATCACGAACTGAAGCTCGGAGCAGACTACAAGTATTATACCGTTCGGTATTTTTCCGTTGCTCCGGCCGCGATGGTCTATGCGGCAGCGCCGGGCTCCGTACCGGGATACACCAGTTACGGAAGCCTTGCCGCCATTCCGCTGGACATCTGGGTCTTCAACGGCGGCGTGAACTCCTACGGGTATGACGCCTACGGCAACAAGACCACAGGCCTGACCACCTATGACGACGGCACCTATATCGACGGGCCGAAACATCCCACGGAATTCGCCGCGTACCTGATGGACAAGATCGAATACAACGACCTGATCATCAATGCCGGCCTGCGCTTCGATTATTTCGACGCCGACGACCGCGAACTGACCGATCCGGCCAACCCGATCGTCGATCCGAACACGTCCATGCTTGCCGATTCCGCCTGGGTAAAGAAAGCCCCGACGCTGCATCTCAGCCCGCGTCTCGGATTTTCGTTCCCCGTTACCGACAAGACCGTGTTCTACCTGAACTACGGACAGTTCGTACAGATGCCGCGTCTGAACGAAGCCTATTACAGCTCCTACACCTATGCGCGCCAGATCGTCCGCCAGGGATTCTATTTCCAGAACCCCGTCGGATTCGGTCTTGACCCGCTGCAGACGACATCCTACGAAGTCGGTTTCCGTCATGAACTGACCGATTTCGCCGCGTTCGACCTGACCGCTTTTTACAAGAACGTAAAAGGCCTCATCGAAGTCATCAAACAGCTGCCCACGCCGGGATCCACGATACCGGGGTATTACGACAGGTTTGAGAACGGCGATTTCGCGACGCAAAAAGGTATCGAACTGCGCGTGAACATGCGCAGAATGAACCGCCTCGCCGGAAGCGTCAACTATACATTGACTATGGCGGAAGGTACTGCCTCGAACAGTACGGCAGCCCACGGCGCGTTATACATGAATACGGTTATGCCGTCAACGATCAACCCGCTTGATTTTTCACAGATGCACACCGGCGCGATCAACCTTGATTACCGCTTCGGTGAAAACGACGGCGGCCCGATCCTGCAGAACCTGGGTGCAAACCTCTTGGTGACATTCTCCAGCGGCCACCCCTTCACGCTCGTTGATGTGAAGATCGGCGGACAGTCCGACCCCTATACGGCCGGTATCGACTACATGGATGATACCCGCGACCGTCTCGCCCTCGAGCCCATCGGTTCCTCAAAAACACCCTGGCAGTTCAACACCGACCTCCGGATCGACAAATCGCTCAAGGTCGGCGGCTTTGACGCCAATGTTTTTGTGACGGTAACGAACCTCTTTAACCGTAAAAATGTCGTCAATGTTTATGAATTCACCGGCAACGCAGAAGATGACGGTTTCCTGACAGACCCTGTTCGCTCCACAACCACGATCGCCAACAACGGCGGGCAAGACTACGTCGATATGTATACCGCCATCAACCTGGTGAACGGGCAAGCTTACTGGGACAGTGTAGGCAGAGAACTCTATGGCAACCCGCGTCAGATCAGCTTTGGCGTGCGCCTCTCATTTTAACATTGATGCAATGTTTAGTTAAGGAGAAAATGATGAAGAAAATAATTAGTTACGTAACGATTGTCGCGCTGCTCTTTGCGGTCGGGCTGGTTGCCGAACCTATGGACGGTCAGCCCCTGCAGAAGACTGCGGCTGTGACAGCCGGTCAGGTGACCCGGACCTTGTCGAATATCTCGAACTGGTCCTATTGGGTGTATAGCAACGGACAAACCGGACACGCGCCCAGCGGAGTTTCCGGAGGCGTTTACCCCCGCGGAACCGCCGGCTCGATCTACCAGGACGGTTTTGTCTGGGGCGGCCGGATCGACACCACCGGCGACAATATCGGTGACGAGATCCGCGTCGGCGGACAAACCTATAACATCGGGACCATCCCCGGCTGGGTCATTACCGGCGGCGACTATGCCGACGCGGTGGTCGCAGACGCTTCGGATCCCGCGGTACGGGTCTACCGTATCCGCCCCGATTATTTAAGCCTTACCCACGCCCAGCTCATCCAGGATGCGGCCGAGGTCAACGAGACCGACGCCAGCAGCGTGACGGAAGCCATGACCCAGGACCTGATGGACCAGTACGCCCTTGACTGGGAAGAATGGCCCGTCGAACTGGGCGCTCCCTATTATGACCTGGACGATGACGGCGCCTGGACGGCCGATGTCGACGAACCCGGCATTGCACAGGCGGACCAGATCGTCTGGTACGTGGTCAACGACTACAGCCGGACGGCAACGACCAGCCTTTACGGCTCCCTGCCGATCGGCGTTGAACTCCAGACAACCCTCTGGGCTTACAATCAGCCCGGCGTCCGTTTGGGCCAGATCATCTTCCGTTCGAACAAACTGATCAATAAATCCGGCAAAACCCTCACGGACATGTACGTTTCCATGTGGGCCGACCCGGACCTGGGTTCCGCCTCCGACGACTTTGCCGGCTGCGATGTGGACCTGAGCCTCGGCTATGCCTATAACGGCACCGCAACGGACGGCGATTACGACGCCTTTAATCTGGCGCCGCCCGCCTTCGGGTACGACTTC
>CALMFL010000199.1 GCA_937862595.1 uncultured Fidelibacterota bacterium | reverse complement strand
TGCTGCAGGCGATGAACACCCTGAAAAAAGGCGGACGCCTTGTTCTGGCCGGGATCACGGAAAACGCCCTTCCTTTTCTGATCGGCCGCATCATCGAAAACGAGATCGCCCTGATCGGAGCGTCCGGCGCACCGCGCCGCAAGATCCCGGAGATCATCCATTTGCTGGAGGACGGGAAGATCACGCTGGAACATCTGGTGACAAAACGCTTCGACCTGGAACATATCAACGACGCGATCAATACCCTGCGAATGGGACAAACCATTCGTACCGTGATCTATCCTTTCGGGCTGGAGAAAAAGAAGCAACAGGAAAAAGCATGAAAAAACTCGTAATTATTCCGACCTACAATGAAAAAGCGAACATCAGCAAGCTGGTCGGCAAACTGCAGGGCTTGAACATTGAGGATCTGGATATTCTGTTCATCGACGACAATTCGCCGGACGGAACGGGCGGGATCCTGAAAACCTTTCAGACAGAATACCCGAATATCAAACTGATCGAACGCGAAGGCAAGCTCGGATTGGGCACGGCCTATATTCTGGGTTTTAAATACGGCCTGGAGCACGGCTATGACCAGATCGCACAAATGGATGCGGACTTTTCCCACAACCCCAAGGATCTTGTTTTTCTTTTTGAACAGGCGGATCAGTATGACTGGGTGATCGGATCGCGTTATGTCACGGGCATTAATGTTGTGAACTGGCCCCTGCGCCGCCTGATGCTGAGCAAGGGGGCGAACGTTTACACGCATCTGGTGACCGGCCTGCCGATCAAGGACGGCACGGCGGGTTTCAAATGCTGGAACCGCCGGGTGCTTGCAACCATCGACCTGGACGCCGTGCGCTCGCGCGGCTATTCATTTCAGATCGAGATGAATTACCGGGCATGGAAAGCGGGGTTTGTGTGCCATGAACATCCCATCGTTTTTATCGACCGGACCGTCGGGCAGTCTAAAATGTCTAAAAACATTGTGTATGAGGCGGTCTGGATGGTCTGGCGGCTTGTCTTCTGGAACCTTTTCGGAAAAATAAAACCTCTCACCGATCAACATGACAAGACCTGATATTTCGATCATCATTGTCAGTTATAATGTAAAGACCTTTTTACAGCATTGCATCCGTTCCGTTCAAAAAGCATCCCGCGATCTTCAAACGGAACTTTTTGTCGTCGACAACGCCTCGATCGACGGCACGCCGGACATGGTCCGCCGTGAATTTCCGGAAGTTCGTTTTATCGAAAATCACGAAAACCTCGGCTTTGGAAAAGCGAACAACCAGGCCCTGCGTCTTTCCGGCGGGAAATACGTCCTTTTTCTCAATCCCGATACCCTGATCGAAGAGAACACCCTGACCTTCCTCCGGGACTTTATGGACAGCCGTCCGGATGTCGGCATTTCGGGACCCAAGATCCTGAATTCCGACGGTTCCCTTCAGCTGGCCTGCCGCAGGAGTTTTCCCCGGCCCGCCATTGCGCTTTCGAAATTGCTGGGGCTGAGCGCCCTGTTCCCCAAAAGCAAGCTGTTCGGAAAATATAACCTGACCTACCTGGATCCCGATAAAAGCTACCCGGTCGATGCGGTCAGCGGATCGTTCATGTTCTGCCGCGGAGAACTTGTCCGGCAGCTTGGCGGCTTCGATGAGGCTTTTTTCATGTACGGGGAAGACCTTGACTTGTGCCGCAGGACTCAGCTTGCGGGAAGCACGGTGCATTACGTGGCCGGGACGACGATCATCCATCACAAGGGGGAAAGTTCAAAGTCGGCGCCGTTTGACAGCCTGCTGGCCTTTTACAAGGCGATGGATATCTTTTTCAAAAAACATTTTTCTCCGGCGTATTCGCTGGTCACAACGCTTTTCTTTCGCCTGGGCATTGTCTTTCACCTGTCCGTGAATTTTCTCGGGAAAGCGTTCTTCGCTGTCCGGCTTCCCCTGCTGGACGCTCTACTGATCGCGGCTTCGCTTCTTGCGGGCATGCTGCTCCGCTTTCCGCAGGATCTTCCCGAACAGCTGCGGCATTTCCTGCCGGTGCTAATCGGGTATGAGCTGATCTATGTCTTCTTCCTTGCTCTCGGGGGATCCTACCGGCGGTCAAAGCATTATGATTTTGTGCGTGCCGCGGTCAATCTCTTCCCGGGGTTCATTCTGAACGGATTCATTACGTTTTTCTTACTGCGTTCCGCACAGTCGCGCTTCGTTTTCCTGATCTCTTTTGCCGTCATGCTCTTCCTGCTGCCCGCATGGCGCATCGTTGCGTCCCGCGTGCGCTCCAAGCATTTTCAGCAGCATTCCGAAAGCGCCCGGCGTACGCTGGTGGTGGGTGCGGGAAAAGAAGGCCTGCGCATCGCAGCGGTCCTCGGCATGCATCCGGAGCTCGGATATCTCTTTGTGGGATTTGCGGACAAGGACCTTTCCCACCCCAAGACGATCGGGAGTACCGGCGATCTCTCCCTTCTGATCAGGGCACGCAAGATCGACCATGTGATCTTCAGCTCCGACGTCTTCACCCTGGGCGAGATCATCAGCATGATCGCCGAACTGGCGCCCTATCCCATCAGCATCAAGATCATTCCGGAAAAGGAGAACATGATCTTCGGAAAAGCCGCCATCGAAAGCCTGGACAATATCCCCGTCATCGAAATGGAATATGCCATCCTTAAACCCGAGTGGCGGATCGCCAAACGTGCGGCCGACGTATTGACCGCAAGCCTTCTTTTGGCCCTGCTGGCGCCCTTTGCCCTGACCGTTCGGCTTTTTTCCGGCGCACGCCCGGTAAAATTTTCGGACGACGTGGAACGCGGACGCATCTGGCGGCGAGCAAACGGCTCCGAACCCTGGCTGTACTGGTACCCGATGCTGCGCTCGCTCTTCCGGGGCGAGATGACCGTCGTCGGGGACCTGAAGAATATTCCCGAAGGCAGCAAACGCTACTATAAACCCGGCATGACCAGCATCATGCGCAGCGAAAGACCCGCACTTCCGTCCCCGGAAGAACATGAACGTTTTATTCACTATTATATGAGCAACTTCTCCTTTGTCCTGGATGCCGAGATCATTTTTAAAACGCTTTTCCTTAAGAAAAACTGAAAACTCAACGGTCCTGCTCCGCGGTATTCAACTTAAAGCCGGAGTGAACATTTTCACGATGTGACCCTTTTATCTGACCGTGTTTTATAACCCGGAGATGAGGATGAAAAAGACCCTTCCGTTCCTGTTCGCGCTTCTGCTGCTGTCGTGCGGTCCCGGAGAATCGCCCGACAAAACGATCAACGGCGTCATGATCGACTGCTCGCGTCTGCTGGAAAAACATGATTATTATTACAGGCTTATCGACTTTATGGCGGACTGGGACATGAATACGCTGCTGCTGCATTTTTCCGATGACCATGGCCTGTCTGTGGCGATCCCGGGTTTTGAAGCGCTCGCGCACCCGCATGCGTTCACTCCCGAAGATATAAAAAAACTTACAGCTTATGCCGGATC
>CALMFL010000198.1 GCA_937862595.1 uncultured Fidelibacterota bacterium | reverse complement strand
GGGCCGCTCCGACACCCCGGAATTCCAGAGCGCCGCCGAAGAGATCGTCACCCTGTCCGAGAACGGCGCCATCGGAACGATCGCCACGGTCCGGAGCGTCTACCACGGCAGCAGCAGCTCGGCCAACGTCAAGTTCGTGGAAGATTTCATGACCGGCCTCTTTGCCGGGAACCCGGACTTTGCCTACACGCCCCTGCTGGGCGATGCGGTGCTCTACGCGAAGAACGAGTCCAACAACACCGTCGGCACCTCGCGCATCAACAACAATATGAAATTCATGTTCTTCGGCGATCCCTCGCTGATCCCGGCCTTCCCGCAGTACGCGGGCAGCATCGATTCCCTCAGCCGCGATACGCTCCGCGCCCTCGACCGCGTGGACCTGAGCGGCCGGGCCCTGGACCGCAGCGGCGCCGATCCCGGCGAGACGGACCTGAGCGGCCGCGTCACGGTCTACGACAACGATTACCGGGTCAGCCGAAGCTATGTCTACAACATTTACGGCAATACGACGACGATCTCCTACAACCTGGAAGGGAACCGGCTCTTCAACGGCACGATCTCCTTCGACGGGGGCGATTTTGCGACGCGGGTCTTTATTCCCAAGGACATCCAGTACCACGGCACCTACGGCAAGATCCGGATGATGTACTGGAACGGCGAGGGCACCGTTGACGGGTCCGCCGCCGTCGATACCGTCCATGTCGGCGGGATCAACCCCGACGCCGCCGCCGACGTGCTGGGTCCGGACATCCGCCTTACAGCGGGAGAGACCGTGCTTTCGAACGGCGCGGCCGTCTACGACACCAGCCGGATCACGATCGTTTTCGAGGACCAGAGCGGGATCAACATCACCGGCACGACCGGTCACGTGCTCGAAATGGTCATCGACAACGGCGCCCGGACCGTCGACCTGAGCGGCCTCTTCTCCTATGAGCAGGACGACTACACGCGCGGGACCGTCACCTTCACGGCGAACAACTATCTGGACGAAGGGGAGCACCTGATCGAGATCGCCGCCTTCGACAATTACAACAACTACGCCCGCACCGAGTGCACCGTTATGGTCCTGGGGCAGGGGAGCGACGCGGTCACCCAACTGGTGAACTTCCCGAACCCCTTCCGGGAGAATACCGACATCACCTTTACGAGCGCGGTCAGCGGACTTGCCTCGCTCAGGGTCTACACCATTTCGGGGAAACCCGTGGCCGGCCTCAGCGACCTGCCCGTGCACAGCGGCTTCAACGCCATTCCCTTTCAGGCGCGGGACGATTACGGACACCTTCTGGCGGCCGGATTGTATTTTTATGTGCTGGAGATAGAAAGCGGCGGCGAAAGCGCCCGCTTTCAGAATAAAATGCTGGTGCTGCCATGATCCGCCGGCCAAATGCCCCGGTGATCCTCGCGTCCGCGTCCCCGCGGCGGAAAGAACTGCTGGAGCAGCTCGGACTGCGCTTCGACTGCCTGCCCGCCCGTCTCGACGAGACCCTGCTGGCGGGCGAAAGCCCGCTGGACCATGTCCGGCGGCTTGCGGAAGAAAAAGGCCGGCGCATCGCCTCGGCGCACCCGCAGGCGGTCGTTATTTCCGCGGACACCATCGTCCTGATGCGGGACCGGATCCTGGGGAAACCCGCCGATACGAACGAGGCCTTCCGGATGCTGAAAATGCTGTCCGGGGCGCTTCATAAGGTCATCACGGCCTTCGCGGTGACCGCGGTTAAAAAAGATATCCGCGTCGTCCGGCACGTGACGACGGACGTGCTCTTCCGGGAACTGAGCGACGAGGAGATATGGGACTACATCGGGACCGGTTCGCCGATGGACAAGGCCGGCGCCTACGGGATCCAGGATATCCGCGCCAATCTCGTCCGGCGCATCGACGGATGTTTTTACAACGTCATCGGCTTTCCCGTCGCCGAATTTTCGGAAACCTGGAACGAACTCTTCCCCGCCTGAACGAAGATCAGCCCTTTACCTGCAGCCTTCTGTCCCCAAAGGGATCCCGCGCCGTTTATTCCTTGCCTTTTTTCACCAGGTCCGCGATCGGGATCACCAGTCCGATGACCGCGGCGAGCCGGAACATGGAGCCCCATGCGACCATGGCGTTCCCGTGAATGATCACGTTGAACAAAAAGCTCACCAGGATGCCGGCGGCGAAGGCGATCGCGCCGACGATCAGGCAGTTGAGGATCAGGCGTCCAAAACTCATTTTACACCTCCCGTTTTGCTGTGACGTGTTCCTGAAAAATTCAGCCGAATCACGGGGAGCTGCCGGGGGCAGGATAATGAGAGGGTGAAAGGGGAGGATGCGGCGGAAGAAGGAACAGGTCCGGATCAGAGCAGGAAGCCGGTGTGCGATACTGCCTCTGAATACTGCCCCGCGTTTCATCTGACGCTGAAAA
Source organism: uncultured Fidelibacterota bacterium (assembly GCA_937862595.1). GTDB lineage: Bacteria > Fidelibacterota > Fidelibacteria > Fidelibacterales > Fidelibacteraceae > M50B103. Next base: position 154 of record CALMFL010000198.1, on the reverse strand, counting down.
TATACGACGTTTTTTCGGAAGATAAAGGAATAAAAGCGAAAATCCTGCGGGAGCGCGGCCGGAAACTTACCTTAAGCTGAATAATATCAATCAGATGGGATCATTTTCAAAAAAAACGGCCGGAAAGCAAAGATCCCCGCCGGAGCGGGGACCT
>CALMFL010000197.1 GCA_937862595.1 uncultured Fidelibacterota bacterium | reverse complement strand
AGGATCTACTGCGTCAGTCAGTTGACTGACTTCGTAGATTAAAATCAACGATATGAGATTTAAGAAGATTTCAAAAATCCAAAATAGGTGTTCCTTGTTCGATATTCCCATACCCCGAACTCCGTACTCCGAACTCTCACACCCCGAACCCCGAACAGCCATTCGCCCATGCGCTCTAAATGGGTTGATGGGTTGATGTAAAAAGTCGATTTGTCGATGCGTCGATCCCCTGCGCCCCTTCGAAGCTTCCTTCTTCGCTCCGATACGTCGGAGCTTCGAAGGTCACGTCGGGGATTAAAATGGGTTTATGGGTTTATAGGTTGATCTCCTGCGCCAAGGCTTCGGAGATTAAAATGAGTCGATGGGTGAAAGTCGATATGTCGATGGATCGATATTTGAAAGTTGAAAAATCATGATTATCCTGCCTATAAACCATCCGATAAATCCTGTCATCCTGTCAAATTACTATCCATATAATCCTGTTATCCTGTCAAAGTCCTTCATCCTGTCATCCCGTCAAATCTTCCATTTCGCCGAGAATAATCTCTTTTTATTTCCTGCTCCGAAACGTAAATTCACTCATGGCAAAAATTCCCGAATACACGATCGAGAAGATCAAGGACTCCAACGATATCGTGGATGTCATTTCCGCGTATCTTCCGCTGAAAAAGAAAGGCGCGAACTACTGGGCTCGCTGTCCCTTTCACGACGAAAAAACGGCCTCGTTCAGCGTCAGTCCCTCCAAACAGATCTATCACTGCTTCGGCTGCAGCGCCGGCGGGAACGTGCTGAACTTCGTCATGGAGTACGAGAAGCTCAGTTTTACCGAAGCCCTGAAAATGCTGGCGGAGCGCGCCGGGATCCCCCTGGAATTCGAGCAGGTCTCCCCGCAGGAACAGAGCGATACCGGCAAATTGCGCGACATGCACACGCGCGCGATCGAGCTGTATCATCAGCAACTGTTCTCCCCTTCCGCCAAACACGCGCTTGATTACCTTCTGAACCGCGGGATCAAGGAAGAAACGATCCGGGAGTTCAAGCTCGGCTATGCGCCGGAAAGCTGGGACTTTCTGGTCTCGAAACTTTCGGGTGATTACACGCCGGATCTGATCCAAAAGAGCGGCCTGGCGGTCACCTCCGAAAAGGACGGACGGCTCTTCGACCGTTTCCGGGAACGCGTCATGTTCCCGGTCCATGACGACCGCGGGAACGCCGTCGGCTTCGGCGGCCGCCTGATGACGAACGATAAGAGCGATGCGAAATACCTGAACTCTCCCGAAACGCCGATCTACAATAAACGCAAAATACTCTACGGACTGAACGTCACCCGCGAGCACATCCGCAAAGAAAAAAAAGCCCTCATCGTCGAGGGTTACATGGATTTTCTTCAGCTGTACCAGCACGGGTACATCAACGTCGTCGCCGGTTCGGGCACGGCCTTTACCCTTGAGCATGCCCGGCTTCTGCGGCGCTTTGCCGACGAGGCCGTGCTTTGTTACGACAGCGACAGCGCCGGCCAGAAAGCGACGGTCCGCACCGGGTTCAGCGTGTCCGCCCAGAAACTCGAGTGCAAGGTCCTGATGCTGCCGAAAGGCGAAGATCCGGATTCCTATCTGCGCAAAGAGGGTCCCGAGGAGTTCTTTAAAAAACAGGCCGGCGCCCTGCCGTTCCTGGAATTCCTGCGGCTGCATTACCGGCCGGCCTCCATGTCCCCCAAGGAAAAGTCCGACACCCTGTCCGTCCTGCTGGAAGAGCTCCGCGGGTTCGCAGACCCCGTATACCGGGAAATGTTCGCCCGGGAGATCGCCAAAATGTTCCTCGTGGAAGAACAGACCCTGCTGCGCCAGCTGAACCGGCAGGCGGCGCGCAGCACGGAAAAGGAGAGCAATCTCTTCATGGGGGACAAGCCCAAGCATTTCAAGAACCAGGGCGAAGCCGCCGAATATTTCTTACTTCACCTGCTCGTGAACGGAGACCTGCGCGTCCGTAAGGCCGGCTTGCGCTACCTTTCCCCCGCCCTCTTCTCCCACCCCTTTCTCCAGCAGGTCCTGAACGCCTTGCTCGGCGTGCTGGGAAAGAACCTCTCCATACCCGCCGGCCATATTCCCGATAAGATCGACGACCCGAAATGCCGCGGGTTTGCGATCAAGCTCCTGATGGAAGAACAGAATACCGTGAATCAGGAGCAGGTTTTCATCGAAAGCCTGAAGCAGCTTGAACTGCAGATCCTGAAAGACAACTACGACCGGCTGACCACAGCCCTGCGCACCGCAAGCCCGGCGGAGATACCGGATATCATGAAAAAACAAATGGAGAACCTGGAAGACCGTAAACAGTTGAATACCCTGTATACCGAAGATATTTTCCGGGAAGTGGATCTATGAAAAATTTTTCCCGCCTTGTTCTATGTCTTTTATTTTCTTTGACCCTTTTCGCACAGGATCCCGGATACAAGGGGATCCATCAGGTCGAATGGGAAGCTCACCAGAATGACCCCGGACAAACGGAATTCTCAAAATCCCTGCCCGTGACGGTTCAGCCCCTGCAGAAGCG
>CALMFL010000196.1 GCA_937862595.1 uncultured Fidelibacterota bacterium | reverse complement strand
TGGGCGAACAAATATGTTCTGCAGGGCGGATTGCAATGGTCCCCCCGGGCCTTGCCGGCGGACCTTGTTCTGGAAATGACGGCGGTGCACCCCTGGACCTATACGCACAAATACAACTTCGCGTCCTATGCGCATCACGGCAGCGACCTGGGCTTTTCCTACGGGCCGAATACCCGGCTGTTCTCGGCAAAATTGAATTATGACCTGTCGGCAAAACACCGGGTCAGTCTGGCCTTCGACCATCTGCTGGAAGGTGCGGATTCGGTGAATGTCGGGGGCGTGTGGTTCCCGGTCGGCGGCGAGGTCAACCAGAATTATGAGGAGAGGTCCCTTGCTCTGGACAACGCGACGACCTGGCTGATGGGCGATATCACGGCCACGAATTCCCTGAGACTGGAATGGCTTTATCGCTGGCGCAACCAGCTCAGCTTCCTGAGCGGATGTGAACTGCGGAACGTTCAGGGGAATACGGACCTGTATTATTCACTGCAGATCAATCTGAACTATTAATTATATTTCACCAGAGGACACGATGAGTAAAGGATATAAAGCGGCATTGTTCATCTCGGATCTGCTGTCCACCCTGATCACGTTTTTCTTTGTGTACTGGCTGCGCTACCGCTCCGGCATCTTTCCGGTCGACATCGAGTTGTACGTTTCGGACCTGTGGCTGCCCGCCCTCGCCATCTACGGATACTGGTTTGTTTTTTATCTCTATAACGGGCTTTACCACCTGCCCGAAGCGCCTTCGCGCACCGACGAGAACGTGAAGGTCTTCAAGGCGACCAGCTACGGCGTGATCCTGCTTTTTCTGATCACTTTTGACGCCTTCAACCCCTTCTCGCTCGGCCGCCTGGTCATTGTCGTCTACTGGCTCGGCCAGCTCTTTACGACCGTTATTTTCCGCAGTATCATCCTTTCGATCCGGCACAAACAACTGACGAAAGGTATCGGACTGACCCCCAGCCTGATCATCGGCTGCAATCCGAAAGGGTATGATATTTATACCAAGATCTGTCAGTACCCCGCCCTGGGCTACGATATTCTGGGTTTTGTCACGACCGAGGACGAACCCCGGCCGGGCGGGACCTACGAAGGCGTCCCGGTGATCGGTCACCTTGACCGGATCCGCGACCTGATCCGGGAGCATCAGGTCAAGCAGCTGGTCATCGCCTTTTCCACCGACAAGCACGCAAAAGTCCTGGACGTGATCGACAAAGTGTCCGATACGCGCGTCGGCATGAAGATCCTGCCGGACATGTACGATATCATCTCCGGACTGGCGCGTACGCAGCAGATCTACGGCATTCCGCTGGTGGACATCAATCCCGGCATCATGCAGCCCTGGGAAAAACTGATCAAACGTCTGTCCGATGTCGTGATCTCCGCCCTGAGCCTGCTTCTCTTTCTGCCCTTCGGACTGATCCTTGCCCTCCTGATCAAACTGGACTCGCGGGGTCCGGTTTTCTATACCCAGGACCGGCTGGGCCTGTACGGAAAGGTGTTTCGCATCATTAAATTCCGGAGCATGAAGCACAACGTTGAGGAAGCGGGGGAACAGGTCATTCTGACAACCGAGAACGATGCCCGCGTGACCCGCATCGGCCAGTTCATCCGGCGTTTCAGACTTGACGAAGTCCCGCAGATCATCAATGTCCTCAAGGGTGACATGAGCATTATCGGTCCGCGGCCGGACATGCCGAAGCTGACCGAAAAGCTCGAAAAGCAGATCCCGCTTTACCGGCACCGCATGAAAGTAAAGCCCGGCATCACCGGCTGGGCGCAGATCTCGGTGCCCTATCCCCAAACCCTTGAAGAGGTGATCCAGAAATTCAACTGCGATATCTACTATATCGAAAACATGTCGTTAAAACTGGACCTCAAGATCATGCTGAACACGATCGCGATCATGTTCTCCGGAACAGGGACGTAATTCTAAATTGATGAAGGATCGTTACGGTAGACAGAAAGTCGCGAGTGAAATTCAATTGAAATATCCTTTTTACTCTGATAAGATAACATTATAGATCTGTTTGTTCTGTTCATTCCGTTCAGCTCGATCGAAATGAGCAAGCTGATATTTGAATATTAATGTGCCACTAACTTAAGAAAAGCTTGATTAGGCTCAAATTATATTATACTTTCAAAGTTGATAGAAATAGCTTTTAAATATTTACCAGGTGAATTTTGTGAGAAACATCCTATTAATTATTATTGTTACCGCTGTGTCGGTCTTTATCATTGGGTGTGGAATCTTCGATAACGATCCCAAACTGAATGAAAAGTCCTTTAATTTAATTAACCTTGAATATGAAGATCTATATTATACCTATCGTCTGTCGTATTATCAGATTTATGACGCCTTTCAATATAATCAGGACGATTCGGGCGTAGCCATGTCGCTATTACCGCACGGTGGCATTACCTGGTATTATAATCCGGTGGAAGTAGGTTTCAGGGGAACGAATTTATTTGATGGATATATGAATGTGGGTGACTCTCTCTATTTGGAATATGCCCTCAGGCATCGCGATAAGCTGATTGATTTAATGGACGAAGAGGGATATTTGGAATATAGGATATCATACATTCATTTTGACAGAGTTTATTTTAATCCATGGTATTCCGGATTGGCGCAGGGACAGGCGCTGTCCTTATTTTCCCGATTGGCCTATTATGCTCAGGATTCCCTGTCAGAGGCAATGGCGCATAAGGTTTTTGAAACACTGAACCCCTTCAACCCGATCAGCGATGAAGTGGTATTTATCGATGAGGACTATGCCTGGATAGAAGAGTATCCAAATAATCCCCCGGATCATACTTTTGGTGGATTTATGCGTGCAATTATCGGACTATACGACTATTACCACCTTCTGAAGAATGATGAAGAAACAGCGCGAGTGCTGTCGGTATATTTAACTACTGTCGAAGACAATATGTACCGTTTCCGGAATCCGGGCGGCGTCTATTATTATGATTTAATGTATAAACAGAGTTATCCCCAGTATCATCAAATTCAAGTGCTGTATTTAAATTACTTAACCAAAATAACGCAGGATTCGTGTTTTGCGATATTTGCAGATACATTGAAGAGCGATTATTGGGTGTGGTAAAATATGTGGTCGGAGACCTGAGGAATACTGGATCAAACCGTGTAGTTACCAAATATTATTGAAACTGAAAGAAATAGTTTGTTTTCGGAGAGAATTTCATGAAAAACATCTTATCTATAGTTCTTGTCTTGAGTATGTCGCTCTTAATCATAGGGTGTGGGATTTTCGGTAGCGATCCCAAACTGCAAGAAAGACCATTTGATCTTGTAACCCTTGATTATGAAGATCTTTTTTATACATTTAGTTTGGAATGGTTCCAGATAAATCCCCCCCTTCAAAATACCACAGATGACTCATGCGTAGCTATGTCACTATTACCTCATGGCGGCACTGTTTTTTATTATAATCCAGTCGATGTAGGTTTTTGGGGAATGCATTTATTTGATCGATTCGTTAAACTGCAAGACTCACTCTACTTTGATTATGCGCTTAGGCACCGCGATAAGCTGATTGATTTAATGAACGATGAGGGATATTTGGAATATAGATTAGATTACAATCATTATGACAGAACTTATACCAATCCATGGTATTCCGGAATAGCACAG
>CALMFL010000195.1 GCA_937862595.1 uncultured Fidelibacterota bacterium | reverse complement strand
GGCCGAAGCGAACGCGGCGACTATCCGGTCAAACGCATCATGCTGAAGCAGTGGATGTTAAAGATCACCGCCTATGCGGACAAGCTCCTGGAGGGGCTGGATGATCTGGACTGGCCGGAGTCCGTGAAGGAAATGCAGCGCAACTGGATCGGACGCAGCGAAGGGGCCGAGGTCGTTTTTCAGGTGGACGGGCATCAGGATGTCGGGATCAAAGTCTACACCACCCGTTCCGACACCTTATTCGGCGCGACCTATATGGTGCTTGCGCCCGAACATCCCCTGGTGGATGTCATTACGTCTCCGGAATACCGTGAAACGATCGCCGATTACCGTGAGAAGGCCGCGTTAAAGAGCGATCTGGACCGCACAGAGCTCGCAAAAGATAAAACCGGTGTCTATACCGGGGCAAATGCCCTTAACCCCGTAAACGGCAAGAAAATCCCGATCTGGGTCGCCGATTACGTGCTGATCAGCTACGGCACCGGCGCCATTATGGCCGTTCCGGGGCATGATCAGCGCGACTGGGATTTTGCCAAAGAATTCGGACTGGAGATCATCCCCGTGCTTGACGGCGGCAATATCGAAGAAGAAGCCTTTATCGGGGACGGTTTGCACATCAATTCCGGCTTTCTGGACGGATTGAACAAGGAAGACGCCATTTCAACGATGAACCGCTGGCTGGAAGAGCATGCCTGCGGCCATAAGACCGTCAACTATAAATTGCGCGACTGGCTCTTTTCCCGTCAGCGCTACTGGGGCGAACCCGTTCCGCTGTACCGGGACGAAGAGGGGAGGGTTTATCCCCTGGATGAAAGCGAATTGCCGCTGATCCTCCCGGAGGTCGAGAAATTCGAACCTGCCGGCGCCGGCCAGAGTCCTTTGGCCAATATCCGCGAATGGGTGGAATTCACCGGGAAAGACGGCAAGACCTGTTTCCGGGAAACGCATACCATGCCGCAGTGGGCGGGATCGAACTGGTATTATCTCCGCTATATGAGTCCGGATTATGAGAAAGCCCTTGTGTCCCCGGAAGCGGAAAAATACTGGGGACAGGTGGATTTCTATATCGGCGGCGCCGAACATGCCGTCCTGCATCTTTTATATGCCCGGTTCTGGCATAAGGTCTTGTACGACCTGGGGGTCGTTTCACATAGCGAGCCCTTCAAAAAACTTCTGAATCAGGGACTTATCCTCGGCGCCGACGGCGAGAAAATGAGCAAATCCCGCGGGAATGTCATCAATCCCGACGACGTGATCCGGGAATACGGGGCTGACACCCTGCGCATGTACGAGATGTTTATGGGACCGATAGAACGGCCGAAACCCTGGTCTACCGAAGGACTGGGAGGCATGTTCCGCTTTCTGAACCGCATATGGCGCATTTTTATCGACGAGAACGGGGAATTGAACCCCCAGCTGTCGGAGTCCGGCTCCGGAGAACCCTTTGTGAAAGCCTGGCACAAGACAGTGAAAGTCGTCGGAGAGCACATCGAAAGGACCCGTTTCAACACGGCGATCAGCCAGATGATGGTCTTTATTAACGAATGTTATAAGGAAAACACCCTCAATATCAGCATGATGAAGGGATTCATCAAGCTGCTTTCCGCCTTTGCGCCGCACCTTGCGGAGGAATTATGGAGCCGTCTTGGCATGAAAACGGTGCTGACATACGAAACCTGGCCCGAATACGACCCTGAAATGGTCCTGGACGAGACCATCGAATATCCCGTTCAGAT
>CALMFL010000194.1 GCA_937862595.1 uncultured Fidelibacterota bacterium | reverse complement strand
ATACCAAGAACCTGCAGGAACAGTTGTTTTTTAAAGACATACCCTTCATTCATGACGTGATCGAAAAAGACCTGACGGTGGTCATGCTCAAGGGCCGCCAGAATTATATCTGTCTTACCAAGTGGCACTGGATGCTGAAAAACCTGGATCATGCCGTCAATCTTTTCGACCGCATGTACCTGCTGCCGCTTCTGGTGTGGCTGCGGGAGACCAAAACCGGGGATATCGAGGAGAACAGCGGCTTTCAGATGAATATGGCGCCGCACATCTGGGCCCGCCTGTCCAGCGAACCGGGTTACTGCACGACAAAGAAATGTGCGGAACATCACGGCTGCTATCTCGGGAAGATACGCAAGCTGGCCTACCATTCGGATGTGATCATTGTCAACCACTCTCTTCTGCTGAGCGATGCCGCTTCGGGGAATTCCATCCTTCCCGAGCATCCCATCTGCATCATCGATGAGGCGCATAATCTGGTCCGTTCCGCCTATACCTATCTCGGGATCGAGATCACATCCTGGCGCATCGAAAAGGTCCTGCATAAACTTTTCACGCCCGGCCGTTTGCACCTGGGCGCCCTGGTCAACCTCAGCCGCTATGCGGGGAAAGGGGAGGAGTGGAACAAAGAGCATGCCGAGATGATCATCAAGCGCATTTCGCAGGCGGAAGATGATGTTGAAGCCGGCTTAAAAAGTTCGGTGAAATTCTTCAAGGCCTTTTTGAAACACGTCAATAACGGCGTGCGCAGCGATGACCAGCGCTATATCGAGAAGATCCGCTACACGCCCGGCACCTCGCCCTTCTCCGAAATGAAGGAAGTCAACGACATGATGAACGCCGCCGCCCGCCTGGACCGGACGCTTGCCCTCCTGCTGAAAGAGATCCATACGCTGGATCCCCGGGAAAAAGCGTCGATCTCGGAGCAATGCGACGAACTTGAAATGGCGGTCGCGGCCTTCGGCGAACTTCAGTCCGAAATGCGGACCTGCTTTTACCCCGATGACGAAGAGATGATCTACTGGTACGAGATCCCCACGGACAGTGAAAGCACGAATCTCTGCATCGAAGCGTCGCCGCTGCATGTGAACCAGGTGCTTTACGATAAAATATTCCGCGATAAATACGCCCTCATCGCCACCTCGGCGACCCTGACGGTCGCGGACAGGTTCAAGTATTTCATGAAACGCTCCGGCCTTGACCTTGTCGAAGAAGATCGCCTCAAGACCGTATCTTATGAATCTCCCTTCAATTATCAGGAACAGTGCGAGATCTGGAACGTGACCCATCTGGGCGAACCGGGAAACCGCGAGTTCGACGAAAACGTCGCCAGGGTGATCGCGGACCTTTCCACGGACTACAAATTGGGCACACTCGTGCTGACGACCTCCTATGCATCCATCCGCAACATGAAGCAGATCCTTGAACCCGTTGCGCAGCAGAATGGTTTTCAGCTGATCACGCAGATGGGTTCGGCATCGCGGACCGCCCTGCTGCAGCGTTTCATTCAGCAGACGAATTCCGTCCTTTTGGGAACCGAATCCTTCTGGGAAGGCGTGGATATCCCCGGGGAGCCGCTGGAACTTCTGATCATGACAAAACTGCCTTTTGCGGTCCCCAGCGAGCCGGTGGTCCAGGCCATTACGGAAGACATTGAAAAAAACGGCGGGAACGCCTT
>CALMFL010000193.1 GCA_937862595.1 uncultured Fidelibacterota bacterium | reverse complement strand
CGTCGCGGTAGATCCGGAAGGCGGCGTTCTCGGACTCGGATTCCGTGACCCAGGTCACAGAAACGGCGCCGTTGTGACATTCAGCCTCAAACGCTCTGAGAGCAATGGGAAGCGGTACATCCGGGGGTGGGGTGTTGGCGGAAAGATAGGGATAGCCGTCATTGATCTCCGCATCGATGGACCAGACGGTCGAAAAATTCCAGCCGGCGTCCGCAAAGGTGGACTGGGTTTTCATCTGACTGCTGGTTTTGGCGATTCCGCCCTGGCTTCCGCTTTCGCCGGAGGTTTCGGTGTCCCAGAAACTGGCGGAAATATAGGTCGCGTAGTCCCCTTCGCTGAGCCCGATCATGCCCCCGCCGTAGCTGGTTTCGGTCACGGCGCCGGTGCTGTAGCAGTTGACGATATCGGCGGTGATATTATGTCCGGCCAGGCCGCCGATGTTGGCCGTGCCCCCGGCGGACCCCCGGGCGTACGAGTTGCTGACCCCCGCGCTTCCGCCGAGTTCGCCGACAAGCCCGCCGACGTTATTGCCGCTGCCGCTGACCGCGCCTGAACTGAAACTGTAATAGATCCACGATTCCGCATGATTCCCGACAAGACCGCCCACGTAGGAGGTTCCGGACACCGTGCCGCTTGCCGAGCAACGCGTCAGTTCGCCTTTTACCACGTAGCCGATCAGGCCGCCGGTGTTGTTAGCGGAGCCGGTGACATCCGCGGTAGCGGAACAGTCGCCGACGGGAGGATTGGGCGTCAAAAACGACGGCTCCAGTTTTCCGATCAGCCCGCCGGTCATGGTGCCGCCGCTGACCGCGCCGCTCACGCTGCAATCGCTCATGCCGCCGCCCATGAAATAGCCGGCGATCCCGCCGGTAAAACTGTCGCCGGAAATATCCGCATCGTTCAGGGTTAGGTTCGCGACTTCGGCGTCAAAACAGTTCCCGAACAAGCCGGCATAGCCGGTTCCGGGACGGGAGATGTACAGGCCGGAAAGAACATGGTCGTTTCCCTCAAAACTGCCCGTGAATTGGGGGCTGCTTTCTTCACCCAGCGGATAAAATCCGGCGCCGCTGCTTCCGCTGGTTCCCCACATGTCCTTCTGCGTTTCCGTTCCGCTCATGTTCAGATCGTTCATCAGCGCATAGTCCGCGGCCAGGTTCAGGCGGATCATCTGCAGCTGGTGCGGCGTGCGGATCTGCGTGCCGTATTCCATACGCAAAAAGGGCCGGGTGTCGCCGTCGAGCATCCACCAGACATTGGAAAAATCCCAGCCGTAATTTGATTGTGATTTCAACTGAGCAGTAGTATAACCGGTACCTTCCTTGGATGTCGTTACATACCCCGAGGTTTGCGTATCCCAGTAGGAGTTAGAAATATATCCGGTTCCAACACCTGTACCTACCAGGCCTCCCACGGAAGTGGCACCCGTATTGCTGCAATAAACGGATCCCGTGCTGTAACAATTTGTAATAGTTGAAGTGTAATTCTGTCCTACCAAGCCGCCCGTATAACCGCTTGTTGAACTGACATTGCCGGTGCTGTAGCAATTGCTTATGGTTGCTGCTGATAATGATGTTCCATTCATACCACATAAACCACCCACATATGAACTGAAGCCGCTGACGTTTCCCGCAGAATAAGAGTAATAGATACCGGACAAATTTACATTGTAACCCGCAAGCCCGCCGGCACCGGACCTGTTACCTTCGTCGGTAATACAGATAAGGTTTGTATTTGCGTAACATCGTGTAATCGTCGAAGATTCATCATTTCTTCCAACAAGCCCGCCGGCATAGGAATGTGCATGAATAGTTCCCGTACTGAAACAATCCGATACGGAAGAAGCATAATTCCATCCTACAAGAGCGCCAACCCGCAGCGCACCCCGGATCATTACATTGCTTAAGCCCACATCGTGGATATTTGCTCCTGAAGTATAGCCGAATAGTCCGACATTGTCGCTTGAAATACGATCGATATTCAATCCGTCAACAACAAACCCGTCACCATCGTATACGCCGCTAAATTGAACATCAGCATTCCCGATCGGCAGCCAGCCCGCGCCGCTGAACCATCCGGAGGTTTCGGAGGCATTGATGTCCGCCGTCTGAATGTAATGGGCCGACCAGCGCGCCGAATTCTCGGCGATCCAGTACAAATTCCCGAGCGAGGCGATCTGCCAGGGACTGCCTTCGGAACCGTCCCCCGCAGCGGGTTCAACCGGCGTCTGCGCCCCGAGCGAACACAACGCAAACATAACGAAAAGCGCGACATATGATTTATTTTTCATACAAAGCCCTGCCTTTTTGAAATTACAGATATGATTGTTACCCGGCCCCTTGTCCTCAGCGGCTTGTTTTCTCCCTATGCGACATCGTTACATGTTTCCCATACAAGAGGCATTTCATAAAATGGTTTTTATAATTATTAAAAATTAAAGCTGTTGAATTAAAAATGCAATAACTATTTACGGACCCGGCGCATCTCCCGGGGCCATTATTATGACATGATCGAAAAGGTTCAACGGTGAAGAGATCCTGAAACAAGTTCAGGATGACACGGTTTGGTTCAGGATGACACGGTTTGGTTCAGGATGACACGGTTCGCCCCTGCCGATATTCCGAAAAAAAATCCCTTCCCGTGAAAATGGGAAGGGATTTCATGTCTTCTTTGTGTTTTTGTGTCTTTGTGCCTTTGTGTCCAATTATTTCATTAGGGCGATCTTCCGCACCTGCATCGCATCGTTCACCCATACGCGCACAAAATAGATCCCCGTGCCCAGATCCGCGCCGTCGACCGTCAGGGCGTGCGA
>CALMFL010000192.1 GCA_937862595.1 uncultured Fidelibacterota bacterium | reverse complement strand
GCCGGACTGACGGATCATGTGTCCCAGTTCCCGCGTCGTGCAGACAAGATCGATATCCTGCATGCCGCTGTCGTTCATTTCGAGGCGGTTCGCTTCATATTTTTTCGCCGAACACGGCATGACGGAAACGCTGACGATATTTTTGGGGTCGATGCCTTTTTTGTCGGCATAGTAAGTTTTTGCCAGAGCCCCGAACATCTGCTGAGGCGACTTGCAGGTCGAAAGGTTTCCCAGATAGTCCGGGTACATATGTTCAATGAACTTGATCCAACCGGGTGAACAGGACGTCATCATGGGAAGAGGAATGTCTTCCTTGTCAACCAGCTTGCGTTTCAGGCGGTCCAGCAGTTCATGTCCTTCTTCAATAATGGTCAGGTCCGCGCTGAAGTCCGTATCGAGGACCGAGTCGAAGCCCAGGCGTTTCAGGGCGGTTGCCATTTTACCGGTCACGCGCACGCCCGGTTCGTATCCGAGCATTTCGCCCAGAGCCACACGGACGGCGGGCGCCGTTTGCACCACAACGTGCTTGTTCGGGTCGCCGATCGCTTCCCAGATCTCATCGATGTAGCGGCGTTCGGTCAGAGCGCCTGTAGGACACCGGTTGATGCACTGTCCGCAGTTGGTGCAGACCACATCGCTCATCACGGTGTCGAAGAAGGTCGCGATCTTCATATCCGCGCCTTTAAAGATCACGTCGAGCGCGTTGACCTTCTGCAGTTCGGCACAGGTCCGGACGCAGCGCTGGCAGCGGATGCACTTGCTCTCGTCTTTTTCGATCGCCCAGGAGGAGCGGTCCACCGTGAAGGATTTATTTTTCAGGAGATTGATGTAGATCTCGTTGTCGATATTGTATTCCGAAGCCAGTTCCTGCAGTTCGCAATTGGTCGAGCGGTAGCAGGTGGTGCACTGCGTGGAATGTTCCGAGACAAGCAGGGCCAGAATATCGCGGCGGGCGCGGCGCACTTTCGGGGAATTGGTGTAGACGACCATTCCGTCCATGACCGGCGTTGCGCAGGAGGCGGGCAGAGAGCGCCAGCCTTCGACCTCGACCACGCACACGCGGCAGTTACCCGCAATGCACAGGTCCGCGTGGAAACAAAGCGTCGGGATCTTGACATTCTCGATTTTCGCCGCTTCCAGGAGGGTGATCCCGTCGGGAACGGAGACTTCTTTACCGTCAATCTTTATCTTGATCATTTTTTCTGACATGGTTTACCTCGTATTAATAGATCATTTCTTCTCTGAAGTTCTCAACGATCGATGAGAATGAATTACCGACCGACTGTCCCAGTCCGCATTTCGCCGTGATCTTCATCGTATCGGCAAGGCGCAGGAGGTCGTTCAGGTATTTCTGGCTCTTTTCGCCGCGTTTCACGGCTTCGATCCCTTTCAGCAGCTGCTGGCAGCCGACCCGGCAGGGCGTGCACTGTCCGCAGGATTCTTCTTCAAAGAATTCCAGGTAATTGTGAAGCACATTGTACATGGAACGCGAGCTGTTGAAGATCATCATGGAGCCGCCGGTGGGCAGAGAGAAGCCCGTCAGGCCGCCCTGATAGCCGATATGGGTCTCGGCAAAGCGTTTCCGCGGCACGCAGAAACCGGAGGCGCCGCCGACCTGGACCGCTTTCGCATCCCCGTCGCCGAATTCCTTCACGAATTCATCCAGCGTCATGCCGAGTTCAAGCTCGTAGATCCCCGCTTTGGGGGTATCGCCGGATACCGAGAACAGTTTGGATCCGCTTGAGCCTTCGATGCCCATGGCTTTGAATTCCTCGGCGCCGATCCGCATGATCATCATCGTGTAGACGAAGGTCTCCACATTGTTCACGACCGTCGGTTTGCCAAGATAGCCTTCGCTGGTGGGATACGGCGGCTTGTTGCGGGGTTCTCCGCGCTTTCCTTCCATGGATTCGATGAGGGAGGTTTCCTCGCCGCAGACGTAGGCGCCGGCTCCGATGAAGAGCTTGACGTTGAAGTCCAGGTTAAGTTCTTCCATCCATTTGTGAAAGGTGTCCAGCACCTTCTCCAGCTTGGGGATCAGGAAGCGGTATTCATGACGGAGGTAAACAAACCCCTCGCGGGCGCCGGTCACATAGGCGCACAGCGCCATGCCGCCCAGCACTTTCAGCGGTTCACGGTCGAGAATTTCACGATCCTTGAATGTTCCGGGTTCGCCTTCGTCCGCATTGCATATGACGTATTTCTTGTTGCTTTTCTCATTCGCGGCCATCTTCCATTTCAGTCCGGTGGGAAATCCCGCCCCGCCGCGTCCCTTTAAGCCCGAGCCGATCAGCGTCTGAATGATCTCCTCCCTCGGTTTCTGAAGCCCTGCGGCGAGAATGTCGCGGCAGCTGCAATCCTTACTGAAAATAAGGTCAACACGTTTTAATTTTCTTTTAGCCATGTTATTTAACCTTTATTTATGATTTTTTGTAGTATTCGTCGATGATCTGCAGGACTTTTTCCGGCGTAAGGTCCGTATAGGGCTGATCGTTGATCAGCATGGCCGGACCCTTGTGGCACCACCCGATGCAGTTCGTCTGCAGAAGGGAGAATTTCCCGTCGCTGGTCGTTTCGCCGACCTTGATCTTCAGGGCTTCCTCCAGCGTCAGCAGGATATCGTTCGAGCCCTTCATATAGCAGCTGATCGTCTTGCAGACCCAGATGATATTCTGACCACGGACCTTGAGGTCGAGGAAATGATAAAATGACGCCACCCCGTAGACATGGGCTGACGAAAGGTCCATTTCAGCGGCAATTTCAGATATGTCGCTGCGTGTCAGATAGTTCTTGGCCTGCTTTACCTCTTGCAAGACCGGGAGCAAATTCTTACGCTCTTTGCCGTACTTTTCAACAGCAATTTTTATAGCGCTTTCTCTTTTCCGCATGGGCGCCTCGCTTCCTTTTTTTAAATTGTTCGAGTCAAATATTTAATAAAATTTACAAGACGGAAAATACATTCAAAAGCTTGCTTTTTCAAATAATATTTTTAAAAAAAGTGATTTTAAAATACGTCTGCGCGGTCCGATAAAATTTTGATTTTCGAATGAAGTTTGTTATTATAGGGTCTATGAATGAAACCACCCAAAATAATATCCTTTTTTCCATACAATCCCCTTCCGACATCAAGCGTCTCAGCATGAAGGAGCTTGCGCAGCTTGCCGACGAGCTCCGGGCCTATATCATCGATGTCGTTTCCGAGACCGGCGGACATTTGGCGCCCTCGCTCGGGACAGTGGAACTGACGATCGCCCTGCTGTACATCTACGATCTGCCCCTTGACAAGATCGTGTGGGATGTCGGCCACCAGGCCTATCCCTTCAAGGTCCTGACCGGAAGGCGGGACGCTTTAAAGACCATCCGGCAATACGGCGGCATCAGCGGTTTCCCCAAGCGAAGCGAGAGCGAATACGACGTGATCGGGGTCGGACATGCCTCGACCTCCATTTCCGCCGCACTGGGCCTCGCCGTTGCGGAATCCCTGCGGAACATCCACAGCCACGTCATCGCCGTGATCGGCGACGGCGCCCTGACCGGGGGACTTTCCTGGGAAGGCATGAACAATGCCGGAAACCTGAAAAAACAGCTCCTTGTCATTCTGAACGACAATGAAATGTCCATCTCCCGCAATGTGGGGAGCATCCCGAAATACCTCAACCGCATCGTGACCACGCCCTTTTACAACAAGGTCAAGGATGACCTCTGGGGACTGACCCAGAACCGGAAGTTCCTGCGTTCCGCGCTCCGGACCTTCAAAGAGACCCTGAAAACCCTGTTCTCGCGGAACGTGATGTTCGACGAGCTCGGACTGCGCTATATCGGGCCGGTCAACGGGCACAGCATCCCGGACCTGATCAGCGCCCTGAAGCGGATCAAGGAGCTGAATCAGCCGATCCTGCTCCATGTTCTGACCAAAAAGGGGAAAGGACTGAAAGAAGCCGAGGACAATCCCCGGAAATACCACGGCATATCGGGCAACGGGAACGGCGGCGGCGAGGCCGGCACCGTGTCCTACACCGCGGCCTTCGGGAAAAGCATCCTGGAGCTTGCACAGCAGCATGATGACGTTATCGCCATCACCGCCGCCATGACGGACGGCACCGGCCTGACGGAATTTGCGAACGCCTATCCCGCCCGTTTCTTTGACGTGGGCATTGCGGAAGCCCATGCGGTCACCTTTGCCTCCGGACTGGCGGCCGACGGTCTTCGTCCCGTGGTCGCGATCTATTCCAGCTTCATGCAGCGCGCGCTGGACAGCGTGATCCATGATGTGGTCCTTCAGGACCTGCCGGTCATCTTTTGCATGGACCGCGCAGGGCTCGTCGGGGCGGACGGCCCCACCCATCACGGCGTGTTCGACCTCTCCTTCCTGAGCATGCTGCCCAACACGGTGGTCTGCGCCCCCCGGGACGGCAACGAGCTCCGGAATCTGCTGCATACCGCCTACGGCATCCGCGACAAGGCGGTCTTTATCCGTTATCCGCGGGCAAACACTCACGCATTTGACATGAGCCTGGCAGTCAAACCGATCCCGGTCGGTTCCTGGGAGATCCTGAAGCAAGGGAAAGGCATCGCCTTGCTGGCGGTCGGGAGCATGGTCGAAGCGGCGGAACGCGCCTGCGTCAAACTCGGTAAAAAGGGACTGTCCCCCACCCTGGTCAATGCCCGTTTCATCAAGCCCTATGACGCCGCGATGCTGGATACGCTTTCAAAAGATCATGATATCCTCGTTACCCTCGAAGAATCCTCTCCCCGCGGCGGCCTGCGCGACACGGTCCTGCAGCATTTTCAGGACAGTCCGAAATCACCCCGCATTCACTCCCTTGCCCTGCCCGACGCCTTCGTCACCCACGGCGAACGCGATGAACTGATGCGGGAAGTCCGGCTGGATGCCGATGACATTGTCAGCGATATCCTGCGTATTCTGCCATAATTCCGGGTTACCGAAAAAAATATTCGTTTCCTAAATAAACCAAACCGAACAAGACCGCCTTTATTGCGCGGCAAGGCGCCTGTTCAGGACCTTCGGGTGTCAGATGAAAGACGGAAAGAACGATTCGGAAAAATGGATCCGCGAGATCCGCGAAACGGAAGCGCGCTTTGCGCGCATGGCGGCCGGCGAAGGCCTGCATAAGGCCTTTGTCGCCTTTGCGGCGGACGATGCCGTTCTGCTCAGGAACGGCCGGCTGATCGTCGGGAAAGACGCCATCGGTGATTTTTATCACGACCGGGATTCCAAAGGACTGGCATGGGCGCCCGAGCGCATCGAGGTCTCCGCATCGGGGGACCTGAGCTACACCTACGGCCATTATACGTTTACTTATCTGGATAAAAACGGAGATCCCGCGAAAAACACGGGCATTTTTCACACCGTCTGGAAACGCCAGCCGGACGGAAGCTGGAAATATGTCTGGGACTGATCCGGCGCTAAGGTAAAAAACCGCGGGAATCAAAAGCCCGGGTATAGCTCTCTCTTCATCTCATCCCTTATTGTTTGTTCCGGAATTTCGCGTCAGGCGGTTCGTTCCCTGTCGAAGTCCGGCTCATGTTTCGCAAGTTCCTCCGACATGCGCCGGT
>CALMFL010000191.1 GCA_937862595.1 uncultured Fidelibacterota bacterium | reverse complement strand
GCAACAACCAGGTTTCATTAGAGGTGAAGTAATTGAATCTTAAATTCATTGAACCAGTAATGCCGTTTTTGCCCGAGGTGCAGGCTCCAAACAGGGCGATACCTCTCAATGAAAAGATGTTCTGGACCGCGCTGGTCCTTCTTTTGTTCTTCGTGATGTACCACATAGTCCCATTCGGCGGAGAAGTCATCGGAGGAAGCTTCGTGGAGTTCATCCAGACCGTCCTCGCAAGCAAGACCGGAACCCTTCTTACCATAGGTATAGGTCCGATCATATTGGCGTCCATATTCCTGCAGCTTTTCGCAGGAGCGAAGCTGATCGAGTTCAATCCGCAGGATCCCGTGGACAAGAGAAGATTCACGGCCACGCAGAAGGTTCTCGCGATCGCACTGGCCATAATAGAGACCATGCTGTTCGTATTGCCCGGGGTGTACATAGGACCCGACCCGAATTTCGGGGATGCCGGGCTCGCCATGGGGCTGATCATAGCCCAGATCGCTTTCACATCCATACTCCTGATATTCCTTGACGAAGTTGTCTCCAAGTACGGAGTCGGCTCCGGAATATCCCTGTTCATCGCAGCGGGGGTCCTGTTCCTGAAGTTGCCCCGGGCGACCTATGACGGCATTTCCTGGATCGACGCCCTGTTCATATCCACCTCCGCGGTGTGCGTGACCGGATTGACTCCCCTGAATATTCTCGCCACCTTCACGCCGGTGGGCCAGGCGGTGATCCTGATCCTGTTCCAGATAGGCGGCCTGGGGATCGTGACCCTGACCAGCTTTATCGCGCTCCTGTTCCAGCAGAAGGGATCCTTCCGGCTTCAGGACCAGGCGGTCCTGATGGAGATCCTGGATGACAGCAATTTAAGCAAGCTGGGCGAAATGCTCCGGGCGATCGTCCGGGTCACCCTGATCTTCGAATCTATCGGCGCGTTGTTTTTATGGCTGAGATGGCGCAACCTGGGCTTTTCAACCGGAGAGGGAATTTTCAAGGCGGTGTTCCACAGCGTTTCCGCCTACTGCAACGCCGGCTTCAGCAACCTGCAGAACGGACTTGAGACTGTCGGCTACAACCGCGATCCGGTCACCATGCTAACCATTATGGCGCTGATCATTCTCGGCGGACTGGGCTTTTACACCATGCGCGAGCTTCTGTACAATCGCCGCTACAGTCCGGACCGCAAGCGCCATTATTCGCTGCAGACCCGGATGATCCTGATCATTTCGGGATCGCTGATCGTCCTGGGCGCGGCGGTCATTGCCCTTGTGCAATGGAAGGACTGGGCCGGCATGCCGGCATGGCTGAGGGTCATGAACGCTTTCTTCACCAGCGTTACCAGCCGTACGGCCGGATTTTCAACGATCAATGTCGGGGCTTTGTCGCTCCCGTCCATCATCCTGATCATGCTGCTGATGTATATCGGCGCTTCGCCGAACTCGACCGGCGGCGGGATCAAGGTGACCACCTTCGGCATGCTGATCGCGGCATCCTGGGCCTTCATCCGGGGACGGGACCGCGTAGAGATCGGGTGGAGGACCATTCCGATCGCCACGATACGGCGGTCCTATATCGTTCTGCTCGGATCGCTCGGGCTGATCTTTATCGCCATGCTCCTGCTCAGCATTGCTGAAACGGCGGCCTTTGAGGACCTTCTGTTCGAAGTCGTTTCCGCCTTCGGAACGGTCGGGCTTTCCCGCGGCGTGACGCCCCTGCTGAGCGGATTTTCAAAAATTGTCATCACCATTGTCATGTTCATGGGAAGGGTCGGCCTTTACACGCTGGCCATCGCCGTAGGAAGGGAAAGCGTCGTACAGCACAACTATACCTTCCCGGAAACCAATGTGATGGTAGGATAAAAAAAGGATAGCATAATGTCTAGAACACACAAGTATGTCGTGATCGGGATGGGCGCCTTCGGCCGCGAGATCGCCACAACTCTGAAGGACCATGATATGGATGTGGTCATTATCGATAAGAACAAGGACACGATCGATGAATTGCGTCAGGAAGGCTTTTACCATGCCGTGACAATGAACGCAACCGAGATCAGCACGATCCGCCGTTTCGTATCGCCCGAAGATACGGTCATCGTGGCGATGGGAGAATCCTTTGAATCTAACATCCTGATCGTCGCCAACCTGCAGAAGATCGGGGTGACCAAGATCTACTCCCGCGCAACGAAGCAGATCCATACGCTGATTCTCAAGAACATGGAAGTCGTGCAGACGCTTTTTCCGGAACAGTACGCCGGCCGGAAGTTCGCGCTTGAACTGATGTACAGCAGCGTGAAATTCATCAGCGAATATGCGCCCGGGATCTACATTAGCGAAGTGACGGCTCCCAAGCAGTACTGGAACAAGACCATTATCGATATCAACGTCCGGAAAAGCTTTAATCTGAACATCGTCGCGCTGAAGGAAACCTTTGAGAACGGCGAAGAGAAGATCTACGCCCTGGGCTTTGAGAATACGCCCCTGAATGCTTCGCATACCCTGATCCTGTTCGGCAAGGAAGAGGACATTACCGATTTTGCGCGGCAGGCCGAATAGACGGCCCGAAAACCGCCCCGGAATTTTCTTTTGCAACGCTGAACCTTTTCTTCCTTTTGTATCCCGCAGCCGGGTTCCTGCCGAATAATTTCTTTCGGTCATGGAAAATCCGTTGTATCTTTTATTCGCAAAACTAACTATGAGGTGCTTCATGATAC
>CALMFL010000190.1 GCA_937862595.1 uncultured Fidelibacterota bacterium | reverse complement strand
TGATACCGTAGCGGTAGGTCAGGATGATATTGAGGATCCTCAGCGCGTTCTTGATGAGGGACAGGTTGGAATTCAGCCTGCTCCTGCCCAAGGCCAGAAGCACCTTGACGTTAACGACATTGATCGGATAAATAACGCCGGCAAGGCAGAGGATCTGCAGATAGGGGATCATCGGCGCCCATTTTTCGGTCAGAAAAATCAGCACGAAGGGTTTGGCGACCACAAAGAGCAGGGTCATGATCAGGGACATGAAGAGCAGGGTCTGTTGCAGGAATTTCTTGACGATGTTCTGAAGTCTCGGAATATCGGACTGGACCTGCGAAAAAACGGGAAAGGTCACGATGCCGACCGACGCCGTGATCTGCTGGGAGGAAAGGCGCTGCATTTTCTTTGCCTGGGTGTAGAACCCGAGCTGCGCAAAGGGGAAGAATTTGCCGATGACCAGCACGTAAATATTGTCAAAGATCTTTTCCACGATCGCCCCGAACAGGATCCAGGACCCGAAACGGAACATCGCCCTGAAAGATTCCCGCGAAAAGGTCAGGGACGGGGTCCATTTGCTCGTGATCCAGAGTCCCGCCGTGATCAGCACGCGTTCCGACAGATTCAGGACGACGAGGCTCCACACGCCCATGCCCCGCCATGCGGCGACGATGCCAAGCAGGCCGGACAGCGTGATCGCAATGAGGGATATCTTGGATTTGCGCTTGAAATTGACGGCACGCGTCAGTTGAGAGACCTGAATGATGCTGAAGGCGTTCACGACGATCACCAGTCCCATGACCCGGGTCAGTTTCAGCAGGATCTCTTTTTCGTAAAAACCCGCGATCAGCGGGGCTGCGAACCAGATCAGGACGTAGAGGGCGACGCTGATGACCAGGTTGGTATAGAATACCGTGTTCGCATCCTGCTCGCTTACCTCCTTTTTCTGAATGTAAGCCTGGCCGAAGCCGCTGTCGATGAAGACCTCCGCGACCAGGAAGAACACCGTGATAATGCCGATAATGCCGAATTCTTCCGGCGACAGGAGGCGCGCCAGGACGATCCCGACGATGAACTTGATCGACTGAATGCCGAAACGTTCGATCAGGGTCCAGCTGACCCCTTTGACCGCCCTGCTTTTCATTTCGGACTGACCCACTATTTTTCCCCTTCGCGCAAGAGCCGGCAGATCTTTTCGACATGGGCCCGCGACAAGCCGGGGTAGACGGGCAGGCACAGCACCTGAGCGGCGATGCGTTCGGCAACGGGAAGCTTTTCCGCTGAGGCAGAAGGAAGTCCGGCATACATGGGGAAATGCGTGATCAGGGGATAAAAATATTTCCGCGACAGGATATCGTGCCGTTTCAGCAAATCATAGGCTGCGTCGCGGGACGGTCCGCAAGACCCGTCGATCAGAATCGGGAAATAGGAATAGTTGCCGCTGACGTCCGCCCGTTCGGCAGGAAGCGTGATACCGGGCAGGCCGTCCAGCAGTTCATGATAGTGATCCGCGACCGCCCTGCGTTTGGCGATGTTCTGTTCAAGGTACTTTAGCTGGGCCAGTCCCATCGCCGCCTGAACCTCGTTCATTTTTGCGTTCATGCCGGCGCTCACGACGGTGGTTTCCCCCCGGATGCCGAAATTCTTAAGGTCTTTGACCTTCTGCTTCATCTCTTCCGTATGGCAAACGACCGCGCCGCCCTCAAAGGTATTGAAGACCTTGGTCGCATGAAAGCTGAGCACGCTCAGATCCCCGCGAGTGAGAATGCTGCGTCCGTCCTTTTTTACGTGGAAAGCATGGGCGGCGTCATAGATCACCTTCAGGCCGTGCCGCTGCGCGATCTTCCCGATCCGTTCATCGTCGCAGGGGTTCCCGTAAACATGGACCGGAAGGATAGCCGTCGTTCGTTCCGTGATCAGGGCTTCGATCTTTTCGGGGTCGATATTGTAGGTCTTGTCCTCGATATCGCAAAAAACCGGGACGGCTCCGACCCAGAGCAGCGAATGGGACGTGGCGACAAAGGAAAAGGGCGTTGTGATGACCTCTCCCCGAACGTCAAGCGCTTTCAGGGCAAGCATAAGCGCCAGGGTCCCATTCGAACACAGGGCAAGATGCTCCACGCCCAGGAAGCGTTCGAGTTCCGCTTCCAGCTCACGGTTGAATTTTCCGTTATTGGTCAGCCATTTGTCCTCCCAGATGGATTCCAGATAGGGAATGAATTCGTCCAGGGGCGGCAGGGAGGGCTGGGTGACGGTGATGGGTTTTTTATTCATCTGATGCTTCTTTTTTGACGGGATATAATTTGACAGGATATTCTTTGACAGGATTACAGGATAAACATGATGTTTTAAGATATGAGATTGTTCGCTGTCCCGTTGATCCTGCCGTTCAGCGCAGGTTGGTCTTTAAAGCGGTTAATAAATGTTTCTAATTCGAAAACAGCTGTAGGCGAGAAGACGTTTAAACGTGATTGCGCAGCTTGAGTTCATCGGGATGGGGCTGCAGG
>CALMFL010000189.1 GCA_937862595.1 uncultured Fidelibacterota bacterium | reverse complement strand
GGTGCGTGAATCGCAGTACTTACAACAGAAAGCGAGAAACACATGATAGCCTGGATCAATCTGTTCGTTCTGATGTTTTCGAGCCTGCTGTTCGTTCTTTTTTACAACATGAGCGTCAGTCCGGCATTCTTTGAAGATCAGTGGGGCGAACGCGCCTACAAAATATGCGGCCGGCTTCGCTTGGTTGCCATGGCCTTTATGGGGCTCGCCTGCGCCGATTATATCGTATTTTGCTTCTATCCCCTTCCGCTGGAGGGCGTTCTGCCGCTTCATTTTCCCTGGGCACGGGGGATATCCGTCGTCATCGCGGTCCTTATCGGCATCCCCGCCCTTGCGCTCATGGTCCGGGGCATGATCGACGCGGGCAGTGAACTGGCGGTGCCGGACAGATCGCACGTCATGTATCAGGGGATCTATAAAAAGATCCGGCACCCGCAGGCGGCCGGCGAGGTTTTCCTTTTCATGGTCATTGCCCTTGCCTGCCATTCGCCCTTCCTGGCGCTGTATTCGCTGTGGTGGTTCCCCGCGTTCTACCTCATCAGCCTTGCCGAGGAAAAAGACCTCGTCCTACGCTACAAGGAGGACTATGTCCGCTACCGGAACGAGGTCGGGATGTTTTGGCCGCGAAAGCGGAAAACGGGAATGTGAATCGAGAATAATTTCAGTTTGTAAATACTATAAAGCTCCGGTCCCCTGCCCTGCCTCCGCGTCGTCCTCGTAGAGGGTTTTCCGCAGGTCCGGGCGGGTATCGCCGTTCTTGCGGAAAAGGCGCATGATCCTGCCCATCAGCCATTCGAAACTGCCGGTGAAGTTGCTCTTTTCCCACAGAAGGGTGACGACATACCAGAAGGCGGCCATCAGGCCGACAAAGAAGACGATCGCCGGCGCATGGGTCATGAAGGCGTCCTGCGGGACGTCCAGGGGCGTCCAGAGGGCTTTCCCGCCGAACCAATTGTGGAAGAGTTCGCCGACGAACATGCCGGGGACGGCGTCGATGATGTACAGGGAGAGGGTGATCAGTCCGAAACGCCGGATCCACCGGGTCCGTTCGGCAAAGCGGCGGCGTTTCTCGATCTCCCCGAACTCCACGTGCTTTACCAGCGCCTTAAAGATATAGGTGATGCAGCCGAGGCTGAAATAGATGATGGTCGGCGAATAGATATCGATGTTCCCCAGGAAGCGGATGGGATTTTTCGTAAAGAGGAAGGTCACGGGGATCGAGACCGCCGTGGCGATGAAGAACAGGTTCCCGAAACGTTTCAGCATCCCGTCAACGTAGGCCGGCGCCTTCCCGGAGGCCAGCAGCATGCCGTAGGCCACGCCGAAAAAGACGTAACAGCCCATCGGGAAGAAGGAAAGCTGGGCGCTCCCCAGGATGCGCAGGAGGTAGGCCGCGATGTAGTGCGGGTTATCCACGCTCAGCATGCGGTCGATCAGCGGTTCCATGGTGTAGGAAAGCGGGATCGAGACCAGGGAGAACACGAAGCCGGCGACGAAGAGAATGCCCAGGTTCCGCTCGAAACGCCCTTCGCGGTCCTTGCGGAAAAGCAGCCAGACCAGCAGGGCCGCCACGCAGCCGCTCAGTCCGATCATGGGCAGGGCGCCGATCAGGAAGAGGCGCTCGGAGCCCGGGAAGCCCCATTCCCCGGTCATGATGGCGCGGGAAAAAAGCGAATGGGTCATCTCGCCGCGAAAGAGGTGCGGGCGGCTGAAGATCAGGCTCCGGACGGGGTCGAGCAGGATCAGGGCGATCCCGTTGATCAGGATGGGCCGCAGGATCCTGCGCATGGGCACGCCGCGTTCAAGCCGGCGGCCGGCGACGTAGGCCGTGCTGATGCCGCTGATCAGGACGAAACTGCCCGCCCAGGTGAAGACCAGCAATAAAGGGAACAAAAGCCCGATGATCCAGACCGGGATGATCTGAAAGGCCTGCCGTCCGTACCAGACGTCCAGAATGAGATTATGCGAGATCAGCACGCCGATGATGGCCAGGCCCCGCATAAAGTCGAGCGATATGATCCGTTTTGGGTGGTCGATACTGTCCTCGGGGGTGATGGATCCTAGTGTCATGCAAATTCAGGATTTTTTTGTTAAAAGGCAAGCATATATTCTTTTTTAACCCCTGACGGGAGTTTATTTTTCTTCAACCCCGCCGGGGTTGGAAGATGGGGGGACGCGGGTTCTATTGTCTTCAACCCCTACCAGCCTCCGCTTAAGCTACGGCATGGCACAGCGGGGTTGAAGA
>CALMFL010000188.1 GCA_937862595.1 uncultured Fidelibacterota bacterium | reverse complement strand
AAAACCGTCCGTTAATAGTTGCGGAGAACGCCGCTGACATGCATGTCCGGGCCGCTCGGCTCCCATGCGGAGGAAACAAGGCGCAGTGCCTCAGAAACCTTCCGCGGCGGCACCGGCATCATGCGGACGCCGCCGCCCAGCAGTTCCGGGGCGATGAAAAGTTCCAGCCGGTCGATAAGATCCCGTTCCGCCAGCATGCTGTGAAGCCGGCCCCCGCCTTCCGCAAGAACGGCGTGAATCCCCTGCTCCCCCAGCTGTTTCAATCCGTCTTTCAGGCCGTCGGCGCCTATGCCGGACGTTGCGATCACCCGCACCTTCATGTTTTCCATGCGTGTTCTCCATTCCGTTGTCGCGGCCGGACCGGCGATCACGGTCAGCGGGATATCGCCCGCGCTTCTGACCAGACGCGTGTTCTCGGAAAGGATCCCTTCCGGATCAAAGACAACCCGCACGGGGTCCTCCCCTTCGGCGTCCCGGACGGTCAGTAAAGGATCGTCCGCCAGCACGGTCCCGATCCCGACCAGCACCGCATCGGCGGCGGCGCGCATTTCATGGACCTTTTTCCGGGACAGGTCCGACGTGATCCATTTGGACTGTTTCCGGCCGTCGGCGATATAGCCGTCGAGGGTCATGCCCATTTTGGCAATGACATAGGGAAATCCGACGGTCATCATTTTGATAAAGGGCTGGTTCAGGGCGGCGCAGGCTTCGGGCAGGATATTCTCGACAACCCGGACACCCGCGTCGCGCAGGATCGCGATCCCTTTGCCCGACACGAGGGGATTGGGATCCGTCATGCCGACGTAGACGTTCCGTATGCCCGCCCGGATGATCGCATCGGTGCAGGGCGGCGTTTTCCCGGTATGGCAGCAGGGCTCCAGCGTTACGACCATGTCGCAGCCGGCGACGTCCCCGCCCGCATGGCGAATGGCGTTCACCTCGGCATGGGCCTGACCGCAGCATTCATGGCGGCCGCGGCCGATGATCTTTCCGTTCCGGAGAATGAGCGCGCCCGTGCGCGGATTCGGCGAGACGCGCCGCGTTCCGTCCGCCGCCAGGCGAATGGCTTCGCGCATGCGCTCTTCTGCCTGTTCCCGTTTTTTATCTGTCATAAAAAAACCCCGGCTGCATACGGGGAAGAAAGGCAATGATGTATCTTCTCTCATCCGGACTATACCGTCGGCGACTGAATTTCACAGTCTCAGTCCGCCGAATGATAGTTGCTTCGTTCATTCTGCGCGGAGTCGCGGGCTTTCACCGCCGGTAGGGACATGCTCCCTTCCCCGAAGATGGGTGAATATAGGAAATGCAGGCATTACGTGCAACGAATTTTATACGGAAACCCGCAAGAGCAAAGCCTATCCTAAATTCCCGTTAGGATTTTGTGTCATTTCCCTTTAAATTTGACCATTGATTTTATGTTATTAACAATCGTTCATTCACCGGGATCGACATCGTCTCCTGTTCACCCTTCTTCACGGTTGGATTTTGGAGTTTCTGCCGTTTCGGTTTTTCAGAGAAAGGATGCGGAACATGAAGGTCATTACGATCGCCCTGGGTGGGAATGCGCTGGGGAACACCCCCGAAGAGCAGCTGAAGCAAATTGAAAAGGCCGTGCCCTCGCTGGTGGACCTGATCACGCAGGGTCACAAGATCATTCTGACGCACGGCAACGGTCCGCAGGTCGGCATGATCTACAAGGCATTTGAATATGCGTCGTCGAACACCGATAAGATCTGCCGCTTTGACCTGCAGGAATGCACCGCCATGAGCCAGGGCTATATCGGTTACCACCTGCAGCAGGGGATCAAAAAGGAACTGCGCCGCCTGGGCATGCCCTGGCACGTTTCCACGGTGATCTCCCAGGTCGAGGTCGATCCGGAGGATCCCAGTTTCCGGGATCCTTCAAAACCCATCGGCGATTTTTACAGCGAAGCGGAAGCCGCCGCGATCATGCGGTCCCACCCCGGCCAGATCTTCAAAGAGGATGCCGGCCGCGGCTGGCGGCGGGTGGTCGCCTCCCCGAAACCGGTGTTCATTGTGGAACAGGATTCCATCCTGAACCTGCTGGACCACAAATTCATCATTATCACCTGCGGCGGCGGGGGGATCCCGGTCGTCAGGGACGCCAAGGGGGACTACCGGGGGATATCCGCCGTGATCGACAAGGATTTTACGGCCGCCATGCTGGCGGACCTGGTGGAGGCGAATTACCTGTTCATCCTGACCAATGTGGAGCGCGTATCGATCAATTACGGGAAGGAAGATGAGCGTGAGATCGGTGAAATGACCCTGGCGGAAGCCCGGCGCTACGCTTCGGAAGGGCAGTTCTCGCCCGGCAGCATGCTCCCGAAGATCAACGCCGCGATCCGCTTTGTGGAATCGGGGAGCAACCGCAGGGCCGTGATCACCTCGCTGGAAAAGGCGCACCTTGCCATGAGCGGAAAAGTCGGGACCCTGATCAGGGGATAAGCGCCGGCCAAAAAACTTGAGGCAAGTTTTGTAACTATGCGGGCTTTTTGCGGCAGGCGTCACATTTTTAAAGCAATTTCAGGCAAAATCATAAAAAATAACTTGGGGCAAGTTTTTTTAATTTTCATCATTTTTAATAGAGACCCTGTTTGGGGAATTTAGATCATATTCGTGTGATCATTCGTATCCGAACGCATCAAAATAAAAATCAAGTTCTTTGCGGACGCGTGCTTTCAGTTCGGGATCCAGTTCCCTGAAGACATTTTTCTTGTAATCTTTTACATCGTCCAGGTGTTTCCGGATGTCCGGTTCCGCAACGCTGAAATCCGGCAGGTCCAGCGTCTCATAGATGCGCTTGACGGTTTCATAGGGATGCTCATCCAGATCCGCGTAGGACACTTCGATCAGTTGCCCTTCCGGGATCAGCGCCCGGTCGGCGAGGTACTTTTTCAGGGTCTCCCGTGAAATGTACATCACCAGGTCTCTGATCTCTTCATCGCTGAACGCATGAAAGAACTGCGTGCGGACGACCTTGTCGTACATGTGCAGGGTGGACAGGAAGACGGTATAGGGGTCCCGGTGGAGGAAGATGAACTTCGCCCCGGGGAAAAGCTCCAGCAGTTCCTTTACGCGTCCCGTATTGTGCGGGTTTTTCAGCAGGAGCGGCTTTTGGTCGTTGTAGAGGCTGATATTCTTCAGCAGATACAGATAATCGCGCTGCCATTTGCGTTTTTCTTTCGCGGTGATCCCTTTGAACACATTGTATTTGTCAAAGTAACTGCGGTTGCGCGGAAAGAAGAAGGTATGCATTCCCGAACGGGTGGAGATCATGGTAAAGGGCTGTTCTTCTTCGGCGGGATAATAGGGCGAGACCTTGATATTGTCCTGGGAACGCTCTCCCGGGAAAAAGGGACGGGACAGGGCGCGCATCAGTTTTTTGCTCAGCAGGGCAACGGTGAACACAAAGGTCTGGTAGTTGCAGAGATAGCCGAAGCGGCGGTCCTTGTGAAGCAGGTTGTGCAAAAAGGTCGTGCCCGTCCGCCAGTGGCCGATGATGAACAGGGGCGGCTGCCCGTCAAAGCGGATGCGGTTCAGCTTTTTACGGTTGATGTTGTTCTGAAGCACCTGAAACGGCCGGGAGAGATAGCTCATCAGGGCGACCCGCCTTGCCATGGGCCGGTAGGGCTTGTCGATCTCATTCGCCCGTTTCAGTTTCCGCCACACATCCGGACGCACCAGGGAGAGCTGATGCTGGGTGATCTTGTATCTTCTTTTTTTGTCTTTATGGTCGTTCTTGATGATATCCATGTTCGCTACTGTCATTTGCTTTGAATTAACCGGATAATTTTTTCCACGTCTTTTTGTCCGGGTTTCAGGATCAGGTCGGGGTGCTCCGGAACTTCATAGGGCCGGTCGACGCCCGCCATGAACTGTATTTTGCCTTTTTCAGCCAACTCGTAAAGTTCGGGCTTGTTCCTGCGGCTTTCTTCCAGGCTTGCATCCATGTATACGAGCCGGAACCTGTCCCTGCCGATGATCCCGGCGATCTGCTCCCGGATGGATTCCGCGGGCGAAATGAAGGTGCAGATCGTGATGATCCCCTGTTCATTGAGCAGGCGGCACACTTCCGCGACGCGGCGCAGGTGTTCCGCCCGGTCCGGCGCCGAAAAATCCAGTTCGCGGGAAAGCCCGGAACGGACGCTCTGGCCGTCCAGCAGGACCGTCACATAACCGAGGTCAAAGAGCCGTTTTTCGAGCAGATAGGCCACGTCGCGCTTCCCGCTGCCGTGCAGGCCGGTGATCCAGACGGTCTGCCCTTTCTGCTGGTATTTCTCTTCCCGTTCCACAGGACTGACCAGGCTTTGCCCCCGGGCGATCTTTTCCCGGTCCGTTTCGCTGATACGGTTCGGCAGGTCCTCCGCGCTGACCCGGTCGATGATCATGCCGACGGCCGAGGTGTTATGGGTCACGGGATCGATCAGGATAAAGGACCCCGTTTCATGATTGCGTTCGTAGGCGTCAAAGAACAGGGGCTTGCTGGCGGTGATGACCACGCGGCCGATCTCGTTCAGTTTAAAGTGCCGGGCCTTGCTCCGGTGCATGGTGTTGACGTCGATCTTGTAACGGATCTCATCGATCCTGGCCTTGGTCAGGTTCGTCGTCTGCTTGATGAGGAAATTCGTCTTCGGGTCCATTTTCTTTTCGTCCATCCAGACCAGCATGGCTTCGAAATGGCGTTCCGCCCGGGGCTGGTTGTTCGGGTGGACGAGCATATCCCCGCGCGAGATGTCGATCTCGTCCTTCAGGGTGACCGTCACGCTCTGGGGCGGGAAGGCATAATCCAGCTCGCCGTCGTAGGTGACGATCTTTCTGACCTTGCTCGTCTTGCGCGACGGGAGCACCATGACCTCGTCCCCTTTCCGGATGATCCCGCCGGCGATCCGGGCCGAGAATCCGCGGAAGTTGTGCTCCGGACGGAGGACGTACTGGACCGGATATCTCAGGTCCACGAAGTTCCGGTCCGAAGAGACATGAATGGTTTCCAGCAGTTCCAGGAGGGGCTGGCCCTTGTACCAGGGCATGTTTTCAGAGGGATTGACCACATTGTCGCCCTTGAGGGCGCTCAGGGGAATAAAGTGCACGTCGGGTATCGTCAGCCGCGTGAGGAAGGCCTTGTAATCCTCGCAGATCTTGTCAAAGATATCCTTCTGATATCCGACCAGGTCCATTTTGTTCACCGCCAGCACGACATGTTTGATCCCGAGCAGGGAGATCAGAAAGGTGTGGCGCCGGGTCTGCGTGATGACCCCGTTCACAGCATCCACGAGAATGACGGCCAGGTTGGCGGTCGAGGCGCCGGTGACCATGTTGCGCGTGTATTGTTCATGGCCGGGCGTATCGGCGATAATGAATTTCCGGCGGTTGGTCGAAAAATAGCGGTAGGCCACGTCGATGGTGATGCCCTGTTCGCGTTCCGCCTTCAAGCCGTCAAGCAGGAGGGCGTAATCGATATGCTCTCCGGCATGCCCGACGCGCTTGCTGTCCCGCTCCAGCGCGACCAGCTGATCTTCATACAGCCGCTTGCTGTCGAAGAGCAGCCGTCCGATCAGGGTTGATTTGCCGTCATCCACCGACCCGGCGGTCAGAAGACGCAGGAGGTCTTTCCGCTCGTCCCGGGCGAGGAATTCCTCTATGTTCAATGTGGGTGTTTTTTGTTCCATGATGTCCTTGTCTGTCAGCCGTCAGCCATCAGCCGTCAGCTGTTAGCAATCAGCTATAAGCTGTTAGCTGTTGGCTTTAAGCTACAGGCTGTAGGCGATGAGCTCTCGGCATTTAATTTTCATTTCAATCGTTTTTCTTTATTCTTAGGGTCCGTTTCCTGATTCCCGAATCCCCTGT
>CALMFL010000187.1 GCA_937862595.1 uncultured Fidelibacterota bacterium | reverse complement strand
TGCGCAACGTGATCTGGAGGAGGAGCGGATGCTGAGCTTATCCTATCCCCACCTCCTGTGGCTGCTCCTGCTTGTTCCCCTGCTGCTGATGCTGGAAAACATTATCCGGATGCGGCGGAAAAAGCAGCTGGAGTCCCATATCGATCCCGGCATGATCCCGCGCCTTTATCCGGACGATGAACGGCCCTTGACCGGCCTGAAGCGCATTCTGTATATCCTCTCTCTTGTCATGATGATCCTCGCCGCCGGCGGGTTCCGGCTCGGTTCGGGATTAAAGGAACTGAAGCAGGAAGGCATGGACGTGATCGTCGCTCTGGACCTTTCGGCCAGCATGTCGGCACAGGATATCTCGCCCTCCCGCCTGGAACGCTCGAAATACGAAGTGAAGCGCCTGATCTCCCAGCTGAAGGGCGACCGGATCGGCCTGATCGCCTTTGCCGGCGTCGCCTATCTGCAGTGCCCGATCACCTCGGACTACCGGACCGCGGGCATGATGCTGGAAATGATGGACACGGACCTCCTGCCGGTGCAGGGGACCGCCTTTGCCGACGCCATTCACGGCGCCTGCGACGCCTTTCCCGAGGAGAACCAGAAATTCAAGGCCATCATCCTGATCAGCGACGGCGAAGATCACGAACAGGAGATCGAATCCGCGGCAAAGCGGGCCGCCGAAGAAGGCGTCGTCATCTACACCCTGGGCGTCGGGACGCTGAAAGGCGCCACGATACCCGTAGTTGACAAGCAGGGCAAGCTGACGGATTATCTTCGCGACAACAACGACCGCGTTATTACGACGGTCCTGCAGGAAAACACCCTGAAACAGATCGCTTCGCTTACCCAGGGCAGGTATTACCGCCTCGGTGCCGTCCAGGACCCGATCGGCGCCATTTACCAGCATATTCTTCACGGCGACCGGCAGGAATACCAGACGCACGAATTCGCCCGTTACCGCGAACTGTACCTTATTTTCGCCGCATTTGCGCTGTTGCTCCTGCTGACCGCGGTCTTTCTGCCTGAGAGCGTGAAAAAGCGGGGGCCGCGCTGAGCCCTGCGAGCCGTTTGATCTGTCGTTAATTTCACCCTGAACCGACGTTTTTACATTCATCCTATTTACGGAGGCTGATATGGGCACCCTTCAGGCAGCGCCGGACGCGCTGCTCTTTCAGGCCGCGGCCGTGAACGATCCGGACCTGTTCACCCGCACCGGATCCCTTCTGGAGAACGCTTACGGACCGCTTCTCGCGCAGTACGGCCCTTTCCGTTTCGACGCCTTCAGTTCCTATTACCGCGCCGAAATGGGCGCATCCCTGTGGAAGATGTTCTCTATTTTCTCGCGCGTCATCACGCCGGAGCACATCCATCGTTACAAGCTTGAATCGCAATCCATTGAATCCCGGTTTTCGCGCGGCGGAAAGCGCCGCCTGAATCTCGATCCCGGGTACCTGACCCTGTATCAGCTGTCGCTTCTGACGACAAAAGCCTTCTCCCACCGCACGTATCTGGCCGACGGCATTTACGCCGAATGCACCCTCATCGCAAAGGGCAGGGGGTACGAGCCCCTGCCGTGGACCTATCCGGACTACCAAACCCCGGAAGCGCTGGCTTTTTTCCAAAATTCGAAGTCCTTTCTGAAAAACAAGCTCCGCGAAACGGAGCCGTGCGCCCCCTGAACGTCCCGCGTTTTCCGATTAATCCTCTCAGGGCAAGCTTTCCGCTTTGCTTCACTTTATTTTTGTGTTAACTTTTGTCATGAACAGCACTAAGGATCGCAGGACCATCATCTCCGTTTTCGGCGGCCGGGAGGCGGACGAGCGCTGCCTAAACGAGGCCGAATTGATCGGCCGCGCCATCGCAGAAAGAGACTGGGTGCTGCTTTGCGGCGGACGCGGCGGGGTCATGGAGGCCGTGAGCCGGGGATGCCGTGAAAACGGCGGCACGGTCATCGGCATTCTGCCCGGAACGGATGTATCCGATGCGAACCCCTACGTGGACATTCCCCTTGCTTCCGGGATCGGGCTCGCCCGGAACGAGATCCTGGCCTGCGCCTGCGATGCCGCCGTGGCGGTCGGGGGAAAATACGGCACCCTGTCCGAGATCGGCCATGCCCTGCAGTACGGGAAGCCCGTGATCGTCCTGGGTTCCTGGAAGATCGACGGCACCCTGCCCGCGGAAAGCGCGGAGGAGGCGGTCGACATGCTAGATCATATCATAAAATCAAAGGTTCAGCCATGAAGATCGGGATCATCGCCAATA
>CALMFL010000186.1 GCA_937862595.1 uncultured Fidelibacterota bacterium | reverse complement strand
TAGCTGTTAGCTGACTTCTATTTCGGATAACCGACCGTCTGGCACAGAATGATCTTTTGGTCCTTGCCGAGCCCCATCGCCTGGTGCAGGGGTTTTTCATTGAACCAGCCGCGGACGACGGTGCCCAGACCTTCCGAAGCGCAGAAGAGATAGACGTTCTGCGAAATGAAGCCGGCATTGGCGTAGCTGGAGGTCAGGGAATTCTGTTTTTTACTGTCCGCAACAAAAATAAGGTTGAGCGGTGCGGAATTGACAAAAGGCTGCGAACCGGTTTTCGATCGGATATCCTCGCTTGTGACGAGCTGCAGCGCATGCGCTTCGGCATCGTAAAGATAAAGACCGCTCTTCAGCGCCGCATAAACGGACAGTTCCTGCTTGTTCATGGAAGAGGGGGCCGTGCGTTTTTTCTGGTCGGTGCGGTTATAGCCCCAGGCTGCCCACAAAAGGTTGGAGAGGACCTGTTCGGGGATCTCTTCCTGGGTGAAACTGCGGCTGCTCATCCGTTTGTCCAGGGCTTCCATCAGGGGCATCCCGCCCTGACGCTGGGGTGCGGGAAGAACGAGGGTCTCTGCGCCGGGAGCGGCTTTTGCTTTAGCGGGGGTGAACAATCCCATCATCAGTACTCCTGTAAGTATCAGTGCGAAATATTTTTTCATTTCGGGTCTCCTTGAATTTGAAGAAAATGTACGTGAATATGCCGCTGATCGCAAATAAAAAGCGTCCGCACGAAGGCCCGGAACGATGCTGCCCATAAACCGTCATTTAAAGGACGTTGAATTTTTCCTTGGTGAAGAAGGAATAAATATTTAATATTGTCCCGGGGGAATCAGACAGTAAACACAGGAGGATCTCATGCTAACTACAATACTTTGGGTCGTGTTTTTCCTTGCCTGCCCGGCGTTTATTCTCTGGGTATGTTCAAAGAATAAATTCCTGGACAGCGTGGGCGCGATCGTGCTCTGTTACGTCGCCGGGCTGATCCTGGGCAACATCGGGATTTTCCCCGAAAGCATCGTGTCCATTCAGGATACGATGAACATGCTGGTGATCCCCCTTGCCCTGCCGCTGATATTTTTCTCCATGGACCTCCGGGGATGGGGGAAGCAGGCCGGAATGGCGGCAAAATCATTTGGCGGAGCCCTGATCGCCGTGATGGTGGGATCCTTCATCGCGTTCATGATCTTTGAACCCCGTCTGGGAGTGGAAGGCTGGAAAATGGCGGGCATGCTGATCGGGGTCTATACCGGCGGCACTCCCAACCTTGCCGCGATCGGGAACGGCCTTGAGATCAGCTCCTCGAACTACATCGCCGTCCATGCCTCGGACGTGCTGGTCAGCGGGATCCTCTTCCTGCTCATTCTCTCCGTGATCCCGAGGATCCTGAAACGTATCCTCCCGAAATATCAACAGCTCTCGGATCTTGAACACAGCCAAAACCTCCGCCAGATGGACGGCTTTGAGCCCTATTTCAAAGGGTTCCAAAAGAAGGATCTCTGGCCCCTGCTGGCAGCCTTTGGAATGTCGGTGCTGATCTTTGCGATCGGCGGCGGCGCCAGTTTCCTGGTCCCGGAGGGGATCTCCTCGGTCGTCGCCATTCTGCTGATCACCACACTGGGCATCCTGGCGTCCTTTGTTCCGCGGATCAGGAACATCCGCATGACCTTTCAGCTGGGGCATTACCTTTTGCTGGTCTTCGCGCTGGTGGTCAGTTCCATGGCCAACATCAAAAAACTTATCGATACCGCGCCGGTCGTGATCCTGTTCGTCGCGACGCTTCTGATCCTGGCCTTTGTGATCCACACGATCCTGTCGAAGCTTATGAAAGTGGATGCAGATACGCATCTGGTCACCATGACGGCGCTGATCTATTCTCCGCCCTTTGTGCCGGTCGTCGCGGCCGTGCTCCGAAACAAGCAGGTGATCATGACCGGCATGCTCGCCGGGATCGCCGGGTGGATCATCGGGAATTATGCGGGCATAGGGTTTGCGTATCTGGTACAGATGCTTTTCAAATAACCCATAACGCTTATTGGCGTCAAGCACCCTAAAAATTATCATTCTGATCAAAAGCCGGGGATACAACGGCGCAGGCAAAGCAAGGATTTTTGTGTCTTTGTGTTTTTCGTGTCTTTGCGGATGCTTATAAGAAAGCGTTTGAATTATCCCCGTTTTCATGTAATTTATGCCCAAATTACGGTGGAGAGTCTCAATGCGATTAAAACGCGATCATACCTGCGGCGACCTGACCAAAGCCCTGGCAGGAAAACAAGTCCGGATCAACGGCTGGATCAATGCCCGGCGCGATCTGGGCGGTATTTATTTTGTGGATGTCCGGGACCGGTACGGACTGGTCCAGGTAAGGTTCGGGAACGATCTTCCCGACGCCATCCTTGACGCGGTCAGGCATTTGAACAACGAAGATGTGGTTGCGGTCGCGGGTATCGTCGCCGTACGGCCGGCGGACTCGGTGAACCCGAAGATCGCCTCGGGCGATATCGAACTGGTCGCACAGGATTTCGAACTGCTGAACAAGGCGAAGATCACGCCCTTTGAGATCAACAAACGCGAAACGGGGAGCGAGGACCTGCGGCTGAAATACCGCTATCTCGATCTGCGCACCGCGGAACTTCGCCGGAACATGGAGATCCGTCACAAGGCCGCGCAATCCGCCCGCCGCTTTCTTTCGGACCGCGGGTTCATGGAAGTCGAAACGCCGGTCCTGATGAAATCCACGCCGGAAGGCGCGCGGGACTACCTGGTTCCCAGCCGCATCAATCCGGGAAAATTCTATGCCCTGCCGCAGTCGCCGCAAACTTACAAGCAATTGCTGATGATCGCCGGCTACGACCGCTATTTCCAGATCGTAAAATGTTTCCGTGACGAAGACCTGCGTGCTGAACGCCAGCCGGAGTTCACACAGATCGACTGCGAAATGTCCTTTATCGACGAAGAAGATATCCGCAGCATCATGGAGGAGATGATCGTGACCGTCTTCCGCGAGGCCGGCGGTATACATATCCAGACGCCGCTGCCCATCCTGAGTTTCGAG
>CALMFL010000185.1 GCA_937862595.1 uncultured Fidelibacterota bacterium | reverse complement strand
GACGCAGACAGATGATCTTCGACGTCTTCGAGGATCCGAATATCACCGGCCGGTGTGAATTTTTCTTCGTTAATCTTTAAACATTACTCTTTTATCTTTCCCCGTACCTTTGTACTTTTGCTGTCATGGAACTGATACTTTTTTTACTCTCCGTTTTTCTGATCTCCTTCACGGGCGCCATGATGCCCGGACCCGTGACGGCGGTAGTCATCGCCAACGCAAAGCGTTCTCCCTGGGCGGGTTTTACCGTTGCCGCCGGACACGCCGTGGTGGAGATACCCCTGATCCTTTTTCTTTCCGTTTATGCCGCAAATTTCATGGAAAACCCGGTCGTCCACATGGCGATCGCCTTCGCCGGGGCGCTGATGCTCCTGTATATCGGGGCGGACATGATCCGATCGGCAAACCGGGACATACAGCTCAAGGCAAACGATACGCGCGCTTTCATCGGCGGGATCGTCACGAGCATCAATCCCTATTTCATCCTGTGGTGGGCGACCGCCGGACTGGCCCTGATCCTGCAGGCGCGCAGCTTCGGCAAGGGCGTCCTGATCTTTTTCATCATCACGCATCTTTCCGTGGATTTTCTCTGGGACGGCGTGCTGGGCTGGCTGACCCACCGCTCCGGTGTGCTCGATCGTCCGAAGCTGCGGAAGATCCTCTATATCCTGCTGGGAAGCTGTCTCCTTCTGGTCGCCGTTTACTTCGCATTTTCGGGCTTCAAGGCTTTTTCAAGGGCATAAATAATCGATTAATTGTTTGACTTTTCGAATAAATTTGTTGATCTTAATAGGTTATCGGGCGGCTCATTTATAAGAGGTGTTTTACTACATTGGGAATAGTCAACGACATGGTTGCCCCGCGAGGACCAAAATTATAAACGCGCATCTTCAGGTGTGCGTTTTTTTTATATTTAAAAATGTGATGGAGGTAAGGTAAAACGATGCAAAATGTACTTCAACAGCTGATCCGGCTCCAGGAACTCGACACCCGGCTTGACGCTTTGATCGAAAAGCTGGGGGATCTTCCGGAAACGGTAAAAACGCTCGAGATCCAGATCAGAAACGAACAAGAGCAAAACGCGATCCGCCGGACCAGTATCGAAGAGAATGCAACACTGATCAGCAGCAATTCCGTGAAGGTCGAAGATCTGAAATCCAAGATCACCAAATATAAAGAGCAATTGTTCCTGGTCACCACGAACCGCGAATACGACGCCCTTACCTCAGAGATCGAATTCAACGAACAGAGCATCAAGGATGCCGAAGACCAGATCCTCCAGTCCGAAGAAGAGAACAGCCGTTTGAACGAAGCCTTCGGGAAAACGGAAAAGAACCTGGAAGATATGGAACAGCGTTTGGAGGAGACCCGGGGATCCCTGGCCGAGACCCAGAAGGCGACCGAAGACGAAAAGCAGCAGCTTGAAGAGACGCGGAAAACCCTGATCGCCCTGATCCCCCGTAATTTTATGAGCGTCTATCAGCGTGTCCGCAAGGCGCGCAGCGGCCTGGCCGTGGTTCCCCTGATGCGGGATGCCTGCAGCGGATGCCACAACCGGGTCATTCCGCAGAAACGGGTTGACATTTACAAAAAAAACCAGGTAATTACCTGTGATTACTGCGGCCGCTTCTTATTCGCCGCCGATGATAACGAAGAAGATGAATAGCTTAAAGCCGGAGTGATGGCCGCCTTCCCGATCCCGAAGATTCGGGGCGGGGGGGAGGAAAGTCCGAACTCCGCAGAGCAGAATGCCTTGTAACGCAAGGAGTCCGCGAGGACTGGAAAGCGCAACAGAAAGCAGACAGCCCTTTTTGTCCCGGCTTCGGGATGAAGAGAGTGATGGTGAAACGGTGAGGTAAGAGCTCACCAGTTCCGGCGGCAACGCCGGAAGCTCGGCAAGCCCCATTCGGAGCAACACAAATCGGGGAGCCATACCTGGCTCGGGTTCCGTCTCCCCTGGTAGTGGCATCACCGCACCGGTGACGGTGCGGGAAGATAAATGGTCATCGCCCCGGGCGACCGGGGTAACAGAATTCGGCTTACGACCGGCTTTAGGCTTATTACTATCATAGACAGATGAGAGAACAGTGATGAAATGGGTCTATCCAGACATACCCGGGGACGATGTTCTCGAATACAGTAAACAATTTCGTTTATCCTATCTCTATACCTCGATATTGCTGAACCGGAACATCCGTTCGAAGGAGGCGCTCGAGCGCTATTTCGACAAAGGGTCCCATTCCCTTTACGACCCCTTTTCCATGCTGGATATGGACAAGGCCGTCACGGTCATTCTGGACGCCTGCACGGAGCGGAAGAAGATCCTGATCTACGGAGATTACGATGTCGACGGCGTGACCGCGGCCTCCATTCTCTATCTTTTCCTGCGGAAGTGCAATGAGTCCGTCTATTATTATATCCCGGAGCGGGAAAAGGAAGGCTACGGCGTCTCGCTGGAGGGGATCGACCATGCCATCGAGCAGGACATCGACCTGATCATCACCTGCGACTGCGGCGTGACCGCGCACAATGAGATCGCCTATGCCCGGCAGCACGGCATCGACGTGATCGTCACCGACCATCACGAGCAAACCGACGGGCTTCCCGATGCGCTTGCGATCCTGAACCCCAAGCGCCATGAGGACACGTATCCCTTCCGCGAACTCTGCGGTGCGGGGGTGGTCTTCAAACTGGTGGAAGCCATCTGCCTCCGCCGGGACGGAAGCGCCGAAAAGGCCGTGCAGTACCTTGACCTGGTCGCGATCGGGACGGCCGCGGACATCGTTCCCCTGGTCGATGAGAACCGCTGCCTGGTCCGCGAGGGACTTGCCCGCATCCGCCGGCAGGAATGCCGCATGGGCATCCTGGAGCTTTTTAACGTCTGCCAAATGGACACCGAAGACATTACGGTGATCAATATCGTTTTCGGCCTTGCCCCCCGCCTGAATGCCGTGGGGCGCATGGGGAGCGCCTCGCGCGCCATTACCCTGCTGACCACCGAGGACCGTCATACCGCGCGTCAGTACAGCATTATCCTGAACCAGGAAAACGAAGAGCGGCAAAAAGTGGAACGCACGGTCACCCGGGAAGCCATTCTTCAGGTCAAGGAAAAATACGGAGAAGATCTTCCGAACGCCCTGGTGCTGTCGGGCGACTGGCATCCCGGCGTGATCGGGATCGTATCGTCCAAGATCAAGGACATGCTGAACCGTCCGGTTTTCCTGATCGCCGTAAAAGAAGGCCTGGGAAAAGGCAGCGGGCGGAGCATTGACGATTTTGACCTGCATGCGGCCCTCTCCGCCTGTTCAGGACATCTGAGCGGGTTTGGGGGCCACCAGATGGCGGCCGGCCTGACGGTCGAGGAGGCGAACATACCCGATTTCGAAGCAGCATTCCTTGCTTATGCCGAAGCGAATATCCGGCCGGATATGCTGGAACCCGGGATCCACGTTGACGCCGATGTGGAGATCGAAGAGATCAACACGTCCATGATGGAATTCCTGAAAGACATGGAACCCTTCGGCCCGGAGAACATGCGCCCGAAATTCAGCGTCCGCGGCGTTTCTCCGCACAACGCGGCGATCCTGAAAGAAAAGCACCTGAAGTTTTCCGTAAAGAAAGGCGGCATTTCCCTGAATTGTATCGCCTGGAACATGCTCCGCTTCTTCGAGCTGGTCATGGATCCCTCCCAGCAGGTGGACATGGTCTTTGTGCCCACCCTGAACGAGTGGAACGGAGTGAAACGCATCCAGCTGGTAATAAAAGACATTCGGCCGCATATCGTATAAGTTTTCATTGATTGCATCATGAAAGTGTTATATTTTCCTGTAATGATCTGTTGAGGTAGCTATGGAATTTAAAAAGAAATCCGTCATAAAAAATAACGTATCCGTCTGGACCATTTCAATCCTGGTCTTCATGGTGATCGTCTCCGCCCTGATGGCGCCCAAGAAACAAACCTACATGTACAGTTACCGGACGGGGGATATCACCCGCACGGACATCATCGCGCCCTATGATTTCGATATCCTGAAACCCCAGTCCGTCATTCAAAAGGAACATGCGGAAGCCCTGAAAAAGGTGGCCTACGTTTTCACCCTGGACCCCGGGGTGGTCAGCAAGCAGATCGAACGCAGCGAGGTATTCTTTCAGATGGCCAAAACGCTGGAACAGCGCTATCAGAAATACCAGCATTCCATCCAGACCCGGAACCTTGAGCGCTACAGCACAAGCGATTTCGGAAAACTGAACGAAACGGTCCGCACGGACAGCAACGCCTATGTTGCGATCGTGAATGCGATGATGGAGCAATTTGACGTGCGCACCGGCGAAACGCCGTATACCGAACTGTACCGGCCGACGGAAGGCAAAGCCATCGACCTTTCCGCACTGCGGGCGAATTTCATCACGCATCTGAATTCCCTGTACGAAAGCGGGATCACGGATATTCCCATCGACTCGATCCGCTCGACCCAGATATCGATCCGCTCCCAGGGCGTCGAGACCCCCGCAACCGCCAAGAACCTCTTTGACCTCGGCATGGCGACGGAACAGTTGACGGAAAACCTTGTCAAGAATTATGAGATCTATTCCCAGAAGATCCTCATCTCCCGCATCGCGCACCTGCTGGTGAAACCGAACCTGATCTACGATAAGGAACGGACGCGATCACGCCAGAACGATGTGATCGGCCGCATCCCGCTGGTGATGGGAAAGGTGTTCAAGGACGAGAAGATCGTGGATGCGAACACCCTGATCACGCCGGAGATCTACCAGAAGATCTATTCCCTGAATTATACGGAAGAAAAACGGAGTTCCAGCATCGAAGGCTTCAGCGCCTTCCTGAAAGTAGTCGGCGACATTATGGTCATGGCCGTTCTGTACATGATCTTCGTTCTCTTTATGATCCTGTACGACAAACGCTTATTTACGGACGTCAAGCGGTTTCTGCTGCTGATCATCTGCATGGGGCTGAGTCTCGGGCTCGGTTTCGCCGTTGCCATGCTCGCGCCCTCGCACATGGTCCTGGTCCCCATCACCATCACCGCCATGCTGCTGATGGTGTTCTTTGACGAACGCATCTCGCTGCTGGGAACCTCGGTCGTTCTGCTGGTCCTGACCTACATCATGGGCGGTTCCTTCCGTTTCATCCTGATGCACGTGTTCCCCATCATGATGGCGATCATGTCCCTGCGGAACAGCCGGACCCGCGAAAACGTCCTGCGTCCGCTGCTTTTCGTCCTTATCGGCTA
Organism: uncultured Fidelibacterota bacterium; assembly: GCA_937862595.1. GTDB lineage: Bacteria > Fidelibacterota > Fidelibacteria > Fidelibacterales > Fidelibacteraceae > M50B103. The sequence continues at coordinate 4,493 of CALMFL010000185.1, read as the reverse complement.
CGTGGTCAGCATTACCGCGATCAGCATCTCGTCGCTGGATCCTTTTCCCGTGACGCTCAATCTGGCCGCCCTGGCCTTCGGGAACGCCATCGTTTCCGTTCTGGTCACGAACGGGCTGATGATGGTGATCGAGCGGATATTCGGCGTGACGACCAATCTCTCGCTGCTGGAGCTGTCCGACATGAACCGGCCGCTGCTGAAACGTCTGTCGCTGGAAGCGCCGGGCACGTTCAACCACAGCATCGTCGTCGGCAACCTGCTGGAATCCGCGGCGGAAAAGATCGGGGCGGACAGCCTGCTGGCGCGCGTCGGGGCCTATTATCACGATATCGGGAAACTGTCCAAGGTCGAGTACTTTGTCGAGAACCAGGGGGACGGGGCAAACAAGCTGGATCAGCTGAAACCCCACATGGCCGCCAAGGTGGTGATCAGCCATGTGCGCAACGGGCTTGAGCTCGCCGAACAGGAAAAACTTCCGGAAGTGATCAAGGATTTCATTGCGACGCATCACGGCACCATGGTCGTCGATTATTTCTATCAGAAAGCCAAGCAGGAATCGGACGAAAGCACCCTGCACGAGAACGAGTTCCGCTACCCCGGGCCCAAGCCCCGGACCAAGGAAACCGGGCTCCTGATGATCGTCGAGGCGGCGGAAGCCGCGGTGCGTTCCCTGCCCAAGGCGACCCCGCGGTCGATCGAAGCCAAAATCGACGACGTGATCAGCAAGCGCATGAACACGGGACAGCTCGATGAATGTCCGCTGAACTTTGCGGATCTGACCAAGATCAAGAAAGCCATCTATCCCTTGCTGGTGGGATTATATCACGAACGCATTCCATATCCCGACGATAAAAAGGACGAGGAGCGGAAGGACGAGAAAAAAGCCACGGAAGAAGAGACCGCATGAGCCGCAGCGTACAATTTTTCAACGAAAGCGAGATCGCGTTTCCCCTTTCCGAAGCCCGGGCGCGAAGCCTGGTCGTGAAGGTCATGAAAGCTCTCGGAAAACAGGCGTTCGAAGTCAATGTCATTGCCGTCGGCGAAGAGGATCTCCGGGAAATGAAGAAACGGTATTTCGATCAGGACGTGTACACGGATATCATCAGCTTCACGATCGGCGAAGAACCTTTTCTGGAAGGGGAGCTGTACTGCAGTCCTGAGCGCATCCGCAGGAACGCGGAAACATTTTCGGAACCCGAGGCCCGCGAATTCGCGCGCGTTCTGATCCACGGCGCCTGCCATCTTTGCGGGTTCAACGACGCGACGGAGGAAGAGCGGCGGGAAATGACCCGGAAGGAAGATGCCTTTTTAACCCAATTCTATGATACGTGATCATGTCATTAAGTCTTAATATTGCGCTGTTCATTGCCCTGCTGATCTTATCCGGCCTTTTCTCCGGAAGCGAAACCGCCCTTTTCGGGACGCGCAAGGAGTCCCTGCGGCACCTGAAAGGCGCCGCCTCACGGCGCACCCTCAAACTCCTGAACAAACCCCATCGCCTCCTGATAACGATCCTGATCGGGAACACGCTTGTCAATATCGCCCTGACGGCGATCTCGGCCCTGGCCACCTATCAGCTCTCTCAGCGCTACGGCTTGTCGCACATGCTGACGGCCATTATGGAAGTGGTCGTGATCACCTGCGTCGTGCTTGTTTTCGGGGAGATCGTACCCAAGACCATTGCGCTGCGCAACACGCAGAAGGTCAGCCTGGGGATGAGCGGGTTCATCGGCATCTGCTATGCGCTCTTCTTTCCCCTGACCATCATCCTCTATGTGATCGGGAAACTCGCCGAACGGTCCATCAAGGTGGGCAAGGACACCCTGATCGACAATGAAGAGGACATCAAGACCCTGGTCCAGATCGGGGAGGAGCGCGGAGAATTTCAGGAAAAGGAGATCGAGATGATCACCTCGCTCCTGGAATCCTCGAACACCTGCGTGCGCGAGATCATGATCCCCCGTCCCGACATGATCGCCGTGGACGCCGACCGGCCCTTTGCCGAAATACTCAGTTTTGTCAGCAACCAGCGTTTTGCGCGGTTTCCCGTCTATCGGAACGACCTGGACAACATCATCGGCTTTATTTTTGAAAAGGATATTCTGCCTTACCTGGACGGCAAGAAAAAAGGCGAGATCGATGCGCTCATCCATCCGCCGCTCTTCCTTCCCGAAAAATGCAGCGTGAACTACGCGATCCGCGTGTTCCAGGAAAAAAAGACCAAGATCGCCATCGTTGTGGACGAATACGGCGGCACCAGCGGCATGGTGACACTGGAGGATGCGATCGAGGAGATCGTCGGCGACATCCAGGACGAGAACGAGGTCCGGCGCTCTCCCGTCAAATGGCTCACGGAAAGCGAATGCGCCGTGAACGCCACCATCAATCTGGACGATCTCGAGGACGTGCTGAACATCACCTTTCCCGAAGAGCGCAGTTATGACACGCTGGGAGGGTTCGTCATGGATCACCTCGGCCGCATTCCCGGCAAACACGATTCGTTCCGCTACCAGCACCATATTTTTATCGTTGACGAAATGAAGAACCGGCGTATCCAGAGGATCCGCATCACCGGTCCCGGAAAGAAACAGAGCCCGCAATGAAAGCATTTGATGACCTGATCGACATCGTCCGCCGCCTGCGCTCCCCCGACGGGTGTCCCTGGGACCGCGAACAGACCCGCGAGTCCCTAATCCCTTACTTTATTGAGGAAGTGCATGAAGCCGTCGAGACCATTGAGAAGCGGGAGACGGACAAGCTGAAATACGAACTCGGGGACGTGCTGCTGCACATCGTGTTCCAGACCGTTATCGCCGAGGAGAACGGAGAATTCGATTTTGAAGATGTTCTGAACGGGATCCGGAACAAGATGGTTTCCCGCCATCCGCATGTCTTCGCCAGGGACCGCGAGTACAGTCCGCGGGAAGCCAAGGACATCTGGGAGCAGGAAAAGAGCAAGGAGGCGCGCGAACATCTCCTTGACGGGATCCCGAAAAGCCTGCCCGAGTTGCACCGCTCCTTCCGTATGCAGCAGAAGGCCGCGGCCGTCGGTTTCGACTGGGACAATGTGGATGAGGTCTGGAAAAAACTGGACGAGGAGATCGGCGAATTTAAAGAAGCCCTCGCAGGTGGCGATAGGCAGGAAGCCGAGGACGAATACGGGGACATTCTTTTCGCGCTGGTGAACCTCAGCCGCTTTTACGACCTGCATCCCGAGCAGGCGCTGAAACGCAGCAACGAGAAATTTTATCGCCGCTTTTCCGCGATCGAGGACCATTACAAGGCGGCCGGTGCAACGATGCGCGACGCCACCCTGGAAGAACTGGATGCCGTCTGGGAAGGCGTGAAGAAAAAGGAAACTAAAAGAAAAGCATAGGGAACGGTTACAGGCCGTTTCACCCGCTTACAACATCCGCGGTGCGGATGATTTTGTCCTGCGAAGCTTTGGCGTAGCAGGATTTGTTTTTTTCTGCCGGAAAAGTGTGAGGGAGAGCTAAAAAAAACTTGAGGCAAGTTTTTCCACTCAAAAATGATAAGATCCTCATAAACAAAGGATATTATTGTTTTTAAGGCAGTAAATCCCGGTATTTTTCAGTAAAAAACACCCCTGAAAACTTGGGGCAAGTTTTTTACTTTCCCCGGGCCGGGATACGAAGACAGTCCCTTTCAACGGAAGAAATTTTATCATTTAAAGGACCGTTATTTTTGTTGCTATATCCCGAACGGGACACTATATTAATATTGGCATATGCCAATAATGGAGGAAAAATGCCCAGACCTTATAAAACACGATGGATCTACGGCGCCTTCGAAGCGGACTACTTCAAGCCCCGCGGCCGCCCCATGGCCGATCTGGAAGAGATCCGTCTGGAAGCCGACGAGCTGGAGGCGCTCCGGCTTGCGGACCTGGAGGACCTGTATCAGGATGCCGCCGCGGAGAAAATGGGTATTTCCCGGCAGACCTTCGGGAATATTCTCAAGCGGGCGCATCAGAAGGTCGCCGACGCGCTGATCGGGGGAAAAGCCATCCGCATGAACCCCGCGGCGTCCGGGCGCCAATGGTGCCGCCGCTGCGGCCGGCCCTGGGCGGGAACGAACCTTGAGCCCGGGCGCGAGGAATGTCCCGAATGCTCCGTGGAAGAGAAAGAGGCGCGTCACGGTCACGGGCACCGGGGGTAAAAAATCAGATCAAATATCAATTATTAAAATAAAGGAGGCTGAGATGCCAAGAGGAGACAGAACGGGACCGGAAGGAAAAGGGTCCATGACGGGAAGGGGACAAGGATTTTGCAGCGGATATAACCGTCCGGGATACGCCGGGCCGGTACGCGGCGGATTGGGTCTTGGCAGAGGCTTTGGCCGCGGAACGGGATTCGGCCGGGGCGCCGGGCGCCGGATGAACCTGAGGGGCGGTTTCGGCCTCGCGGGCGAGAGTATCCCGGATCAGCGCAGTGAACTTCAGGTGCTCAAGGACGAGGCACGGTTTTTGAAGC
>CALMFL010000184.1 GCA_937862595.1 uncultured Fidelibacterota bacterium | reverse complement strand
CGGATTTCTTTGCGGAAGGGACTACAACACCAAAAAATTTGTTAAAAAAGAGCGGATCCCCTCTTTGCTGGAAGTTCGTAAAAAGCTCCTCTCGGACGACAATCTGCCGGAGCTCAAAAATCCCCTGGCTACGGTGGGGATCCCGGCCGGGCTTCAGATATTCGAAGAGCTGCCGCTTTGGAAGAAATTCTTTCATTCCCTGAACATTAAAACCGTGACATCGGAATCCGTTAAAGACGTGATGGAGCTGGGTAAAAAACAGACCGGCGCCGAATTCTGCTCCCCGATCACGGCATTTCACGGCCATGTGCGCTTTCTCGTTGACAAATGCGATGTCATCTTTCTCCCGATCCATCTTGAAGACGGCAAGGAGCACGATCATCCCCATCGCATGAGAAAATACTGCTATTACACGCAGTTCAGTTCCGTGATCACCTCGCTGATGAAAGAGAACGGCACACGCATCCGCAGCATGCGCCCCCTGATCAACCATCGTCAGAATCCCTTGCTGATCAAGGCGGAATTGTTGAAAGCCCTGCATCTTGCTTTTCCCGGAAAACTATCCATCCTGTCCGTTAACAAGGCCTATGACGAGGCCTGGGCCCATTACCGTGCCGTCAGGGAAAGAATGAAAACGCTCTATACACCGCCCGCGGACGGAGAGGTCCGGGTGGCCTTGCTGGGCCGGCCCTATACCGTTCTTTCCGCCGCCATGAACAAGAGCATTCCGGACTATTTCGCAGAGCAGGGTGTCGGGACCTTCTTTACCGATTCGCTTCCCACCGCTGATCCGGATGACGACATGAACCTGCTGCTCGACCATTTTCACTGGGCTTATCCGGCCGCGATCCTTGAAGCGGCGGACCTTTGCACGCGCACGAAGGGCTTGTATCCGGTGTTCATCACTTCCTTCATGTGCGCTCCGGACTCGTTCGCGCTGGAATACTTCAAGCGCATCATGGATGCGCACGAGAAGCCCTATCTCATCCTGCAGCTGGATGAGCACGATTCCAATGTCGGCTACGAGACCCGCGTTGAAGCGGGCGTAAGGGCGTTCAGGAATCACCTTGCGGCAACGCAGGAGGAAAAACCGAAACCCGCCAAATACCCCGTTGCCCCGACCACGGAGCATGAGATCAAGGGCAAGACGCTGCTGCTGCCCAACTGGGACCCGATGGTGATCCCGCTGATCGCCGCAAATCTTCGCTCCGCGGGGATCGACGCCCGGGTATTGGAAGAAACGCCCGGGCTGATCGCGGAAAGCATGAAAATGAATACCGGCCAGTGCATCCCGGTGAACGCGATCGCACACGAATATATCACCTATATAAAAAAATATGCGCTGGACCCCTCAAAGACCCTTTTGTGGATGACCCGGGGCGGCTGGGCCTGCAACATTCCGATGTACTCTCCCTTTATCAAAACGCTGCTGAATGAAAGCGAAGAAAATGTCGGCGGTGCCGGCGTTTATATCGGCAATATCGCGATGTTCGACATTAGTCCCGTCGTTTCGGTAAAAACATATTTTGCCTTCATGTTCGGAGGAAATTTAAAAAAGATCGGCTGTATGATCCGGCCCTATGAGGTGGAAAAGGGGAAGACGGACCGGGTGCTTGCCCAGTGCCGCAATATTTTCCGCGACGCTTTTCTGGGCAAAATGCGCTATCTGGATGCCGTGGAAATGGTCATGGAACATCTCGATGCGATCGAGACCGACCGCAGCCGGCCGCGCCCCAAGGTGGCGATCTTCGGCGACCTGTACGTGCGCGACAACGAGGTCATGAACCAGGACCTGATCCATGTCATTGAAAAGGCCGGCGGGGAGGTCGTGATCACGCCCTATCACGATTATGCCAAGATTGCCTTCGCGGCGTATGAAAAAAAATGGCTGAAACAGCTGAATGTTTCGGACCTTGTCGTTTACCGGACCCTGCTGGCGGCCATGCAGCTGTTCGAGAACCGCTATCAGCCGAGTTTTGGGAAATATGTCGGGGAAAGCGTATCCCCGCGGAATCCGGATGCCGCCCGGGAGCTTGATCAGTTCCATATCCGCATTGAGCAGGATGGCGAAAGCTATGAGAATATTTTGAAAATATTCCGGATCATCAAGGAGCATCCCGATATCGCCCTCTTCATTCAAACCAACCCCTCCTTCTGCTGTCCCTCGCTGATCACGGAAGCCATGAGCAAGGACATTGAGGAGATCACCGGCGTTCCGGTGCTGACCATCACCTATGACGGAACGGATACGCCCAAAAACGACATGATCGTCCCGTATTTAAAATACGCCCGGACGGCGGCATCTGAATAACGCACGCCTTTGCCGGCCGGGCTGGGAACATTTCGTTGTTGACATTGATTTGAGCTTATTATTATACTATTGTTCAGGGGTGTTTTTATGACAAAGACCAACGTGATACAGTTCAGCGAATCCTTTCCTCCCGTCATGGACGGGGTCGCAAACGTTGCGAGGAATTACGCTTATTGGATCAAACAGAAATACGGCAAGTCTTATGTCGTGACGCCCGAGTTCCCCGGTTATGTGGACGATGAGATCTTTCCCGTTCTTCGCTATCCCTCCCTGCCGCTGACGCTCAGGAAACCCTACCGGCTCGGGGTCGGAATACATAATCCCGGTTTGTGGAAAAAGCTGTACAACCTGAATGTTGATCTTGTGCATGCGCAAAGCCCCTTCAGCGCGGGGAATATCGCCCTGCAGTTTGCCCGTCAGAAAAACGTGCCGCTCGTTGCGACCTTTCATTCAAAATTCTATGACGATTTCAAGGAGGTCACCCGTTCGGATGCCATCTCGTGGCTGATGACCCATCTTGTCGTCGACTTTTTCTACTACGCGGATGCGGTCTGGGCGGTCAATGAAAGCACCAAAGAAACGCTGATCTCCTATGGCTATAAGGGACCGGTCGATGTCGTGCCGAACGGATCGGATTTTGTGATACCCAAGGATCTCGACCTGCTTGTCCGCGCAAGCGAGAAGAAATACGGGATATCGCACGAGGGACTGGTTTTCCTCTTCGTCGGTCAAATGGTGAAACAGAAGAACGTACCCATGATCATCGATGCGCTGAAAATGGTGCGCGATGCCAGTCAGGACTTCACGATGCTCTTTGTCGGGGAGGGGAAATCCCGGGAGGCGTTCGAAGAAACCGTTGCGGAATACAAGCTTGCCGACCGGGTTCGCTTTTTGGGGAAGATCCTCGACCGCGACGAACTGAAAAGCGTGTTCGCCCGCGCGGATCTTTTTATCTTTCCTTCGCTTTATGACAACGCGCCTGTCGTTACGCGGGAAGCCGCGGCGGTGGGCACACCCTCCATTGTGGTAAGGAACAGCAATGCCGCCGAGGGCATGATCGAGAACGAGAACGCCTTTTTTTGCGAAAACACGCCGGAGAGCCTTTCACGGAAAATACTTGAGATTGTCCGCGACACTGAAAAGCTCCGGGACGTCGGGATCCGTGCCCAGCAAACGATCTACCGCACCTGGGAAAGCATCATCGATTCGATCGTGGTCCCGAAATACCTTGAGATCATTGAGCGCTATAAACATAAATGATTTTTTAGATGCACCTTTAGGAGGAATTCTATGCGCTTTGTACGCTATAGCAGCGTTCTTGTCGGCATTCTGATGGTTCTGCAATGGGTGTTCTTTGTGGTCAGCGGCAATGTCCCCGAATTTGATACGGCTCCGGTCAGTATCGGATTTCACATCGCCATTGAGCTGCTGACCGCCCTGTTGCTCATCTATGCCGCGCTGGTGTGCAGGACCGCGCACCGTCAGGAAATACTGCTGCTTTATGGACAGGGAATGCTTGGATATACGGTCGTGAACAGCGCGGGATATTTCGCGCAATCGGGTCAGTGGGTTTTCCTGCTGATGTTTGCTTGCGTTCTGGCCGTTTCGATCGCGAATACCGTCCTGATCGGCCGCAGGCGTTCTTCCTGAGCGGAAGATACGGCATTCACGATGAAAACATTTTAGCGCTGATAGACGGAGATCCCGTTCTCTTCGCCGCTTTTCTTAAAGCCCTGCGCCCGCAGATAGTGCTGATGGGCGGCGTTGGCGGTTTTACACAGGAAGCGGTGCCCCGTATCAAGCCCGAGACGGCGGATGCCTTCGTTATACACAAATCTGCCCGTTTTATAATCCCGGTATTCGGGAATGGCGTAGTCCAGCTCGACCAGGATCTCTTCTTCCGAAAGGCGGGATAAAATGACCAGGCTTACCGGACGAATATCGCGCAGGCAGAAATAGGCGCTGTAATGTTTATTCGCATCGAGTGTAAATCCCGGGAAAAAGGCTTCAATATCTGCTTTATAATAGTCCAGGAACCGTTTAACAAAATCCGACGTGTGAACGGCGACTTCCACCAGGTCGAAGTATTCCTTGTGACGATCCATCATCAGCAGATAATACAGGTCCACCAAAGCGATGAATCCGTTCAGAACGCAGACGGGCCAGGCGCCGATAAGGCCGCCGTACAGCGAAAAGGTGCCGGCGCCGATCATGTTCCAGACGCGAAGCCGGCGGATGTTCTTCATCATCAGCGAGATGGCGACGACCACGGAGGCAAGGTAGCCGAACACTTCCAAAAACGACATTACTTTAACCCCTGTTTGTTTTCATATTCGGCGGCATAGGTGCTGAGCCGGATTGTGTTGCTTTCAATTTTTTTTCTGAAATTTTTTGATTTCAGCACCTTCAGTTCGCTTTCCCGGTGAAGGCTCATGTTCAGGGGCCCGCTGGGATTCATGTCGATCAGCGCATCCATCTCGGGGCCGGTTTTGCCGATATGGCAGACAAGAAGATTGACGCCCTCCCGCTCGATGCGCTCAAGCTGTTTGTAAAGGCTTTCGCCTTTTTTGCCGGGCGCCTGTGAATACATGCCGTCCATGCGCTGGTCGGAAACGAATTCCGAAAAGATCAGCCCGTATTCCTCTGCGAGCCTGACAACGATCTGATGGATGTCTTGCCGGGAGTCCAGGGTGGACATGTGCGTATCGCAGTACTTGACGTCAAGTCCGCTGCGCCGGGCGCGTTCTATCTGTGCGCGCAGTTCCGTTTCGATCTCGCTCAGCGAGGGCTTGGCGGCATAGGCAAGGTCCATGCGCGGATAGAAATATCCGTCCTCGTCGGCCAGGGACGAAACATCCGCTCCGACGGCGCAGGGTCCCCAGCGGAAATTCTTCCACTCGCTGTTCATGGTCAGATGAATCCCGAAACACACATTTTCATAATCCTTCAGCATTGCCACGGCCTCCTGATACCAGGGGCAGACGAACATAATGGAATAATTCAGCGGGATCCCCGTTTCCGCCAGTTCCTGCGCGGCAACATTGACGGCGTGGCACATCCCGATGTCGTCGCAGCGCACCAGAAGGGTCGCGGGATCTGTCTCCGCCGGCAGGGCGGTGAAAACGGAAAGAAGCAGAAGTGCGGTCAGTATTTTTTTCATTTTCTCATCTCCGTGTTTTTCATTGCGTCAGCGTTCATGTCAGAGCTGATATTTTTTCTTTAAGCTGTCGTAAACGGCTTCGTCGAGAAAGACCTTGAAGAGGATCTTGTCTTCGACAAAGGTGCTTTCCAGGATCTCGCCGTAGCGGTTAAGATCGGCGATCAGTTTTCCTTCATCGGGTTCAACGTAAAAATGATGCACATAGGCGCTTTCGTCGATCCGGCTGCGGATCGCCTGCGTCAGCTTGTCGAGGCCGATCCCGCGTTCGGCCGAAATGCAGAAGGCTTCGGGGTACGTGCGTTTGACGTATTTCACGTTCTCGGCGCTTTCAAGCTTGTCGGTCTTGTTGAAGACGGTGATAAAGCGTTTTTCGGGTATGTCGAATTCCTTCAGCACCTCGTCGATGGTCTTCATGTGTTCGGAAAAATTCTCATCGGAAATATCGATCACTTTTAGCAGAAGGTCGGCGGTCTCGGCCTCGCGCAGGGTGCTCCGGAAAGACGCGACCAGCTGATGCGGCAGTTTCTGGATGAAGCCGACGGTGTCGCTCAGATAGATGGTGTGGGTCTTGTCCAGCTGGACCCGGCGCACGGTGGTGTCCAGGGTCTTGAACAGCTGATCCTCCACTTCAACGCTGGATCCCGCCAGCCGGTTCATCAGGGTGGATTTCCCGGCGTTGGTGTAGCCGACCAGCGCGACGTTGAACCGCACCGATCGCGATTTGCGTTTCGTATCCAGCTGGGTGGATATTTTTTCAAGGTCCGCTTTCAATTTTTTGATGCGTTCGCGGAGCAGGCGGCGGTCGATCTCGATCTGGGTCTCGCCGGGTCCGCCGCGGGTGCCGATACCGCCGACCTGCCGTTCAAGATGCGTCCATTGCCGTGTCAGGCGGGGCAGCAGGTATTCGGCTTCCGCCAGCCGGACCTGTGTTTTGGCTTCGCGTGTTTTTGCGTGGATGGTGAAGATGTCCAGGATGAGCGCACTGCGGTCAATGATCTTTATATCGGGCATCTCTTTTTCGATGTTCTTTTGCTGGGCGGGGGTCAGTTCGTCGTCGAAGATGATCACGTCCGCTTCATGCTCTTCGGCCAGCAGACGAAGCTCCTCGAGTTTTCCGGTGCCGAGATAATGCACCGGGTGCATGCCTTCTCGCGACTGGATCAGGGTGTCAACAACGACCGCTCCGGCGGTTTCTGCCAGGCGTTCCAGCTCTTCCAGGGAATGTTCCGTATGGTCGGTCTTTCCGGGCAGGGCTACGGCGCACAGGATCGCGCGCTCGGGATCGCGTCTGATTTGGTTTGTCATGAGAGGGTCTTTTCTCCTTTTCGTAAAAGCATCATTTCTAACATAATGAAAATTGCCGCCAAACAATAAAACAATGTTTGCGCATTTCGACCCTTTACGGCACGGTCGATATCGCGGAAGGTCATGGCGTTCCAGGAAAGGACGCGCACGCTGTCCGGGAGTATGTCCTCCTGAACGGTCTCTTCTTCGGGAATGTTGACCGCGACATCCCGGCGCAGGTCCCCGCTTTCCAGGGAGTATATTCCGGGCGTTTGCGTCCCGTCGAAAGCGCCCTGCACCCGGTGACGTTCGCCGGTTGGGGTGATCACGCTGAATTGCGGCCGCGGCAGACTGATCGTTTCTCCGGTCCGGTATTGAAGATCGCCGTCCTGAAGCGCAAAGGAAATGAAGCTCCCCATGGCACGGGTGTAATAGGGCGAAAGCCCCATGGCGTTCCAGTCAAAATGGAAGGGTGCCATGAAGAAAAAGAGGCGGGGAGTAAGCTGCCCGAGAAAGGTGTCGCCGTTGCTCAGGCGCCAAAGCGGCTGGATGTCCGGAAAATCGCTCGTATGGTAACGATAAATCCGGAACTCGTTCGGCAGGATGGCGGACAAGCCCGGAACGGCGCTGAGGTCCGCGATCGTCAGAAATCCTTCCTGTCCGTTCTCCGGTGTGATATTTCCGCTGATCGCACCCCATGCGCGGGTTTCCGTCGCTCTGATCCCCGCCACCAGGACCAGGGGTTTTGTTTCGGCAAATTTCAACAGCGCCTGCTGCTGTCCTGCGGGCAGTTCATACAAGTCGGAAAGCCAGATCAGGTCGAAATCCTGCAAATCGTAAGTGAACAGCTCATCGGGGGCGGCGACCGTCGTTTCAAGGCGGTCCATGGCTTTCAGGGCGTTGATATGGTATCCGGCTCCCGGCGAATCGCTCAGGCACAGAACCTTGATGCGGGAAAAAGGCCGGATCGTCAGATAGCGCACGTTGTCTTCGGGATAATCGTCATCGGCGGTACGTATGACGCAATGCGCATATTCCTTGTCCCCGGGATCAAAGCGGAAATGTCCGTAGCCGTCAGCGGACAAGCCGACGCGGCCCGCCTGTCTTCCGTTGACGGAGACATGGACGGCGGGGACTTCTTCCCGGTGCCCGTTGGAGGCGACGCGGATACCCAGTTCAAAAGCGCCGTCATCGACGCCGCTGTTCTGCAGCAGCCGTACCGACGATACGGCCGAATTCCCGCCGCTCTTGGTAAGGGAAATAAAAACGGGGCTGTGAAAAAGTTCTTTAACCGCAGCCGTTACCTGCTGTGTCAGAAGGTTGTCCTGAAAATCGCTGAGCAGGATCAGGTTCGGCAGTTCCCGCGGATCGCGCAGTTCGAGAAGCTTTCGTTTCAGGGTGTCGGGACTGCTGTTCTCGTTGAATTCCAGGACCTCCCACCGGGGATATTCCGCGATAAGCCGTTCCGCGGCCGTTCCGAAGGCCGGATCTTCGCGCGTACTGAAGCTCCGGTCGATCAGCAGGACGCCCGGTTTCAGCATGCCCCCCATGGCGGCGATAAAAGGATTTGCAAGGGCGCCCACAAGCGCTGCGATCCACAGCGCACGGGCCAGCAATATCAGCCATTGACGGAATTGAAGTTTTTGCAGGGACTCCTGCTCGATCTCGCGCAGGAATTTCAGGGAACCGAAGGCATAGGGACGATGGCTTATCTCTCCAAAAAGATGGATGATGAAGGGAACGCTGATAAGCACTCCCAGGGCCAGTAATAAAGGTTGTAAAAAACTCACGGATGAACTTTATTTGTAATAGTGTTGACTGCCCGAGCCTTTGAAATAGTGGCGGAGAATATCCAGATAGGTCCTGCCGCTGCGGGCCATGGCGATCGCGCCCGTCTGGCACATGCCCACGCCGTGCCCCCAGCCGGCGCCTTTCAGAATGAAACTGACCGGACGGTCGACCGGCCCGATCTTGTCGACAATGAAACAGGAGCTCTTGAGGGGGGACGGCCACAGCATGCGAATGTTCAGTTCGCCCTTCAAGCGGCAGTGCCCTTTTTCGCCGACAAACAAGATGTCATGGATCCGCCCCGACACGCCGCGCTCCAGGGGGATGATGTCATAGACCTGTCCGATATCTTTAATTTTTTCCGCCACGTAGCCGCTAAGCTCCCCGGGCGTAACGCTCCGGGTCCAGCGGAAATGGTCCTTGCTCCATTCCGGCGTAAGTTCCGACGGCTTGCACCAGACATCGGGTTCGCCCTCGATCCAGGTCCGGATATCATCGGCCTGGCTCAGATCAAGGGAAATTTCCTCGTCCCCGTCGGGATGACCGCTCCAGTACTCTTTGTGTCCCGAACGGTCCGGCCATACGTTTTCTATGTGCTCGCTGTGCCCCCCGCAATTGGAGGCATAATAGGCGCTGATGATCGTATCCCGGTACATCAGGACCTCTCCGCGCGTCGCATCCACGGCCTGGCGGACGGCATCGTTGACCTTTCCGATCCCGCTGTAGACCTGGCAGTAAATGTCGGAGGTCAGCTGGTGGTGGTCGGCGGCGTATTTCCCGGTCTCAAGCCCGATCATCGCTTCCGATCGCGCACAGACGGCCTGGGCTTTCAGGGCTTCGATCGGAGAATCAACTCCGATCTCGGAAGGGACAACGCCCAATAGATAGGTCTCAATGTCAAGAATGGAAATTACATCGATCTTCTTTTCGCGATTGACATAAAACTCCAGATCTCCCAGATAGAGCCGGTCTTCTTTTCCCTCCCAGAACCAGCCGATCCCGAAGGGAACCTGTTTGATGCCCACCGGTATGTTTTTGTCGCCGTTAACGATCCGGAGGAACGCGCCGTCGATCAGTTCCCTGTCCTTATCGTCGTAAAGCCTGAGTTCGTCCTCCTCGGCACGGATTGAAAATTCCCGTTCTCCCCGCAGGGTAATGCGGTTCTCTTCGTCATCGTAGATGAACAGTTTCGACACGGAGGTCAGCCGGATCGTGTCTTCCGT
>CALMFL010000183.1 GCA_937862595.1 uncultured Fidelibacterota bacterium | reverse complement strand
CCGCGTTCAATTTTGCCGCGATCTTCATGCCGAATTCGCGGGCTGTGTTCAGATCGTCGGCATCCGGCCGTCCCATTGCCAGCGGCAGTCCTGGATGCGAAAAACTGTGTTCCCCGATGAATGCCGCTGCGGCAACGATCCGGAAACCGGTCCGCGTTGCCCAGTCCTCCATGTCCTTCAGGGTCATCCCGAACCCGACATTGCCGTACACGGCGACCAGGACGCAGAGCCGGCCGTTTCCTTTGATGGAGTTCAGGGCCGGCCAAAGGAATTCGGGAACATGTTCTTCGTACACGGGAAGGCCCAGCAGCACCAGCTCGTCCGTTCGGTCGATCGTCAAGTGGAACGTTTCGCGAAACTGAGGGGACGTCAGATCGAAGCTCCTGACCCTGCCGGGCTCGATCCCGGCGCTGACGGCGGACAGGATACGTCGGGTGGTCCCGGTGGGCGAGAATAGGATCTGAGTGAGATGCTGGATGTTCATGCCCGGAAAATAGCATATTTCATCATGACGGACAAGAAGAGATGAAAAAGAAATACCGGGAACTGCCGCCCGGGATCGCTGTCTGTTCGCCTCATTGAGAATAACGGGAACATGCTTTCTGAAAGGAAAACGGTTCTTTCTCACACCGGACGGCACTTGAAAACCGGACGTACCCGGCCGAACTGTGAAGACGCCTGGCCGAAGCTGTGAGCCGAGGAAAGAGTTCATTTTGAAAAAACAGATAAAAATTAAGTGTTTTAAAAAATCCGTTTCTGGTGTATAATTAATATATCATACACTAATTTACCGAAAACGACGGTTTCCGGAAGTTCAAAGCGAAGGAGCTCCTCATGAAAAAGAATTTTTTGAAAGTCGTTATTATTCAGGTTTTCGGATTGTTTTTCGTTTTATCCTATGCCGCGCCGACCCCGTTTATGGATCCGCCCACCCTTGACAAGTATTCGCCCGGCGCCCAGGCGCTCGGCATGGGCGGCTCGTTTGCCAATATCTGGGCGGATGATCCGCAGGCCATGTGGGAAAATCCCGCGGCGGCCGCGCTCTTTGCCCGCGGCAACCGGATCGGGATCGGCACGGGAAATCTGGAATGGCTCAAACCCTTCGGCTCCGGCGGGGTCGCGGGCGGATTGGACCTGGGAGGGAAATTCACGCTGGGACTGGGGTTCACGACGGTCAATTGGGATTATGCTCCCGAGGAGTATTCGCCGGTGATCTTTTACAGCGGCATGGGAGCGGCGGTCTCCTGGCATTCCTTCCTGGACGTTTCTGTCGGGTTCACGGGAAAAATGCTCTATGAAGGATACCCCGACACCTCGTTCTTTTCACGAAAAGGCCTGGATATCGGCGCTATCGTCGAATGGCCGGTCCTGGCGTCCCTGAACATGGGCGATCTGACCCTTATGGGGCGCGCGATGCATTTCGATATCACCCCGGGCATTCACTATACGGTCAAGAATCTCGGACCGGATGTCACGAACAATTATCTGTTCGGGTTCAATGTCGCTTTTACGCTGGCCGATCCCGAAGCCGGGTGCGACCTGATCCATATCAAGTATGCCCGCGACATGAAAGACAGCGAAACCATGAACGCCCTGCAATTCGGATTTTATGATGTTGTGTTCGTCCGTTTCGGAAATCACGCATACGGTTCAACGGAATTCATTGCGTCGGGGTACGGGATCAGCTATTCCCGCCTGATCATGAGCCTTGTTCATGCACTGGGCGCGGATCCGGACCGGACCGGCCTGATCAATCGGCTGCAACTGGAACAGCATTGGGGAAGCTGGTCGTGGAACGGATCGGACATCGGCGTCACCGGGAATACCCTTTTGCTGAAATGGAGCTCTAAATGATCAATTCGGGTAAAATATGAAACTGGAATTCGCCCCCCTTACGCCGGAAACCTGGCCGGACCTGGAAGCGCTTTTCGGAGAGAAAGGCGCCTGCGGCGGGTGCTGGTGCATGTACTGGCGGATCCGCCGCAAGGACTTCGACGCCGGCCGGGGCGAGACGAACAAGATCGCCATGAAAGCCCTCGTGGATAGGGGAACCGTGCCGGGCATCCTGGCCTATCACGAAGGCAGGCCCCTTGCCTGGTGTTCCGTGGCCCCCCGGGAGGATTTCCCGGTCCTGGCGAACTCCCGCATTCTGAAGCCCGTTGATGACCGGCCCGTCTGGTCGGTGGTATGCCTGTT
>CALMFL010000182.1 GCA_937862595.1 uncultured Fidelibacterota bacterium | reverse complement strand
GCTGAACTGCACCGAACGCCACATTTACGATTTGATAGTAGCAAAGGAACTGACCGCGATTAAAATCGGAGGTCGCGCCGTGCGCATATCCGAACGATCCTTAAATGACTTCATTCAACGGCATACGATTGATCCGGAAGATTTTTTTGATCCGGACAAAGAAGAAAAAGCAGAGACACCGTCTCCAGCCGGCCGGCAAGTAGCGCGTTCCAGATGGGTGGGAAGATGATTAAGCTGAAAATACCGGGAAAACAAGAAAAAACAGGTTCATATATTCATAAGGGGGAAATGCCGATCGAGGCGTGGTGACGATTTAAACGCGACGGTAAACTCAATACCACTCTACGTTGGCGGGGGTCAAAAATCCACATATGCGCAAACCCTTACCAATTCTACATTGGCGCAATATTGAGTAAACCCTTACCATTACTGGGCTGGCGGGGATGCGTAACCCCACACCATTCCTGGGTTGGCGGGGGGAAAAAAACGAGCGAAAAAGCAGGCAACCCCAAAGCCCGTAAAAGCCGCGTACGAGATTCAAGGAAACATGTACCAATAAGACACGGAGAAAAGAAAGATGTTTGTCGGTTCCATAAATTCCAAAATTAGAAATCTGATTTATTCCGAAAAAGAAATATTCCGGGGAAAAAATGTCTGCGTCGGCTGTTCCGGCAATTTCACTGTCGAGCAAATTCTGCAGGGGCTGGATTGCCGGATCTGGTCCAACGACGTCGCCATGTACTCGTCATTGATCGGCAGCTATCTGGCCGGAAAGCCGCTGCACACGGAAATAATTGATCCCGGGTATTCCTGGCTTTCGCCATATCTGGCGGACGAAGGAGTCGGCCGGATCGCCGCCGTCGCCCTGCTGTTCGAAATGCTGAAGCAGGAAAAAGGAAATAACCTGCAACAACTGAGATTATTTACACACTATAAAAACAATTTCGCCGAATACCACCGAAAATCCTGCACCAGGATCGAAGAGACCCTGTCGAAAATAAAAATCGATGAGTACACCTCGCAGGATGTCTACAGGCTTTACGAATACTTGCCGACAGACTGGGTCCGCGTGGCGTTCCTTCCCACATACGTCGGCGGCTATGAAAAACTTTATTCGCGCCTGGAAAAGATCATATCCTGGAACGCGCCGGTCTATGACCTGCTTACGCCGGAAAGATACGAAGAGACAATCGGCTTCATGCACCGGGGTTATTATCTCTATCTGGCCGATCACGATCGCAAGGAAGAAGGCCTGTTCGCCATTGTCAAAACCGGTCGTCTGAAGAATGTCTACCTTTACAGCAACCTGCCTTTTAAAAAATCCTATGTGATCCCCTATGCCAAATACACCAGGAGCAAATGGAAGTTGCTTCCCGGGAATTACCTAATCAAAGATACGAGCCGGATCACCTATCATAAAGCCACCAATGACCAGCTCAACTATTACAAAAACCTGTTTCTGAAAAAAGGCATCGAATACACCACGGGCATGTCGCCGCTCATGGTCTTCCTGGACGGCTATCTGTTCGGCTTCCTGCTTTTCGACGTCATCCGTTACGGACTGGATCAGGAAAAGGCTACTTGTGGCGTCTACATGCTGTCGGATTTTATCATCGCTAGCCCGATCAACAAGCTGTCTAAATTATTGCTTTTGGCCACGAAGACAAAAGAACTCCAGGAAATCCTGCGCGCGAAATTCATCCAGGCCGTAGATTTTATCTTGACGACGGCGTTCACGGAC
>CALMFL010000181.1 GCA_937862595.1 uncultured Fidelibacterota bacterium | reverse complement strand
GCTTTTTGACGCCGCCCGGGCTTATACGGAGATCACCGGCAAGCATATTACCTTCGAGTATGTTCTGATCAGGGGCGTGAATGATTCGGCCGAGGATGCGCGCGCGCTGACAAAGGCGCTGCGGACCATCCCCTCAAAACTGAACATCATTCCCTACAACGAGACCGGCGGCCTCTATAAACGGCCGGATGAAAAGGATATTCGCAATTTTCTCTCCCATTTTGAGGAAGTGCCCTTTGCCGTGACCCTGCGCTACAGCGGAGGGCGGGGGATCCGCGCCGCTTGCGGACAGTTATACCATGAGGCAGGAACGTCATGATCATCGGCTGCCGGGAAAAGGATGCGCTCCGCCTGGCGCTGGATGCGCTGAGGCGCGATGAGGTCTTTGTGTACCCTACGGACACACTGTACGGATTCGGCGGAAATGCCGCATCGGAGAACGTGCTGCAGGAAATATACCGGATCAAGCAGCGGCCTGCACATATGCCTGTCAGCATTCTGGTGCAGAGTCCCGAAATGCTCGGCCGCTGGGCGGTGATGGCGGACATCACCCGGAAGATCGCGGAGGCCTTCCTGCCCGGAGCGCTGACCCTGGTGCTACCGGCGCTGAACACCGGTCTGCCGGAACGTCTTTACAGTGAGGGGGGATTCCTCGGCTTCCGCATTCCCGACCACTCCTTTTGCGCCGCCATGCTCAAACATTTCGGCGCACCGGTCGTTACGACCAGCGTCAATATCAGCGGACATCCCGTCATGAACTCAGTGCGGGACATTGAAGAGACCTTCAAAAAAGAAGTGGATTTGTTTGTTTCGGATCCCGCACTGGATGAAATGCAGACTCCGGTAGGAAGTACGATCGTCAAAGTCACCGCTTCCGGGGAACTTATTCTACTGCGGGAAGGTGTGATCCCGTTTTCTTCGATCAATACGCTTCTTCGGTAAACGGAAGGGCGACCTCATTGAAAAAATCCGAGTTTTCGGGAGATAATATCCGGTAATACGGCAGCAGACTGGTATCCTGATAGACATTGACAAAATACTCGCTGTCCTTATAATGCATATCAATGAAAAAATTCAGGAATTTATTCTGGGAATCCAGGTTCTTTGAATCGATCAGGAATGTCAGCGCATCCTCGAGATAATACCAGGCCTTGGTGCCTTCGTTGTCATCGATCGCCCAGAAGGCCTGATTATATAAAAAACGCGCTTTTCTAAGCCTGAAATCACCGCTCAATTTGTCAAAATCCTCTTTTCGCGTACTCCAGCCTTTCGACCACCGGGAGGAATTTCCGCGGGAATAGATCTCGTTGGCCAGACTGAAAAGGGAATTCCCGCCCAGTTCCTCAATGCCGTCCATTTCGGTCGCCATGATCAGGTAGCCGTAGTAATCGATGATATCCCGGAGAGGGTTGTACATCATTTCGCGGTAGAGAGCTTCTCCCTCGGAGAACTCGAAGGTCCAGGAATTGTCAATGTAGCGCTGGTCGTACTCGTTGGAAAAAAAAGCGTTGGCGGACAGGCTCATTTTTGATCCGCTTTGGGTGATCTGGGTAACGTAGACCGTAATGCGGTAGGGGATCTCGAGATCGTACAATTCATTGCTGAAACTGTTGGACTCGATATATTGTTCGATAGTGTTCTTAAGTTCGCCGATGATGCGCATTTCCTGAGGATTCAGGTTCTGTCCTTCGACGCTGACGTTCGGCGTGAAGGTCTGCGCGTTCAGAAAGCCCGCGAGGATTATAAGTAAAAAATATCGTTTCATACGCTGTCCCTGATTTTCTGCTAATGTATAGATAATAAATAAGGAATTCAAGGCTTTACATTCAAGCCGCAATATTGTAAGTTCAGTCCGGTTTTTTTAAACTTATCAAGGGAGACACATGAGTTTGGAAATGCGTTTTAAGATGTTGGTCGCCGTTATTGTCCTGACGGGCCTGTCCTATGCCGCTGAGGATATTACGCCTTACGGGAACGGTTATATCTATACCGATCATATGAGGTCGAAGATCTATTTTTACGACGGCGAACCGCATGAACTGATCAGCGGTCCCGGGATCGGCTATTATTATACGTTCGACCGGGACGCATCGCGGCTCGGATTCAAGTATATTGAGAAACCCGGCGGCCTTGAAGCGCCCGCGATCCTGGATATGGAAAGCGGAACGGTCACGCTGCTGCACGAAGCGGCCCCCTGTGCGGGGCAGGTATCCTTTTCCGCGGAGGGGGAGATCGCCTATACGGTCGGGACGACGCTCTTCGTCGAGAAAGACGGCCGGAAAGCAGGCTATGACCTTGGCGTGTATGCGAACATCGCTCCGATCTCTCCCGACGGGAAACGGGTCGTTTACAATGATGCCGACGATCAGCTGTGGGTCATGGACCTGCAGGAAAAGCTGAAAAAGAAGATCACCGAAACCGACTGCGGCAACGTCTTCCCTTCATGGTCCCCGGACGGGAACCATATTTCTTTTTCCGGCCTTGACGGTCTGCTGCGCATATACGACACCGTGAATGAACAGACGAACATTATCGACCGCGGCGCCGATCTGCACTGGACAGACAACGGGACCTTTGTTTATACCCGGATAGAACTTGACGACAGGGAGGGCATAGCCAATTCGGATATCATATGGTCGGATATTTCCGGGAAAACGCTCTTCGGTACCGGAACAAAAGATATGATGGAAACCAGTCCTGCCGTGTTGCCCGACGGCGCCGTTCTATATCTGGAGAACGGCACACCGCGCATCAATGCGATCAGCGGATCATTGAAACGTCCGGGCATGCAGGATAAACTCCCGGATACTTTTCCCGTCGATCCGGTATATTTTGACCAGAACGCCCCGTCCGCGGGAAGCTATCTGAATGTCCCCTATGTTCATCAGGTCTATGATACGCCGGGTCCCCGCGGTTACAGCAGCTGCGCCCCCGCGACCGCGGCGATGGTGCTGGCCTATTACGGTCTGCTGCCCAAATGGCCCTTTCTGTCCGGTTTCAGCAACTGGAACGACTACGGCGCCTATGTCCATGAACGTTATTACTACAACGGATATTACTTCAGTCTGAGCCGTCAGGACTGCAATACCGCAGAGACGGTATGCTACACAAATTACGGCGGGTACGGGTACATGTGGACGAGCGGGAGCCCGAATTCGAGGATGCTGAATTACTATAACCTGCACGGCGTGAACGGGAATCAGACCTGGAACACGTCCTGGGCGACCGTGGCGGCGGAGATCGACAAGGGACAGCCTTTCTCCATCTGCAATTTTCTCTCAAGTTCCGGACATCTTATCGTCGGGCTCGGCCGGGCGGAGGATACCCAGAAGCGAAGTATCATTACGAACGATCCCTACGGGAACAAGAATACCTACGGATGGCCCAGCTACGATGGCAAGGGCGCCTGGTACGACTGGCCCGGGTACAATCACGGGCATGTCAGTCTGAACGATGCGAATTCAGGCTACACCTCAATGCCCTGGTGCATCGCGACCGACCATACGCCGGCGGCGCCGTCCGATTCCCTGGTGGATGACAAGGATTTTACCAGCGGGTTCCATATGAAAGCGAACGGCAATACGGTGCCGATGCGCAATTACCACAGCGTTAATGCCGGTCATAACGGCCATCACTGGTGGGCCACTACGGGAAGCGATGCCAAGGATGCCAGTTTCGTGACCTGGACGCCGCGCCTGGATACGAGCGGCTACTATGAGATCAGAGCCTACGTTCCATCGGCCGCCACGGCTGCTGCCGCCGTCTACCGCATCCGCCATGCCGGGGGAGAGACCCGGGTCGCCGTGGACCAGAGCGTGATCGATAACGACTGGGTGTCCCTGGGAAAGTACCTCTTTAAGAACGACGGAAGCAATTTTGTCCATCTTGGCGACAGCACGGCATTTGCCGGCCAGGTCCTCGCCTTCGACGCGATGGAATGGACGACGGCCTCATCGCAGGGGATCGATCTGAGCGCCGATTATACCGTCGGGCTGCCAAATTACGATATTACGTTTTCCGTCCATTCTGAGCTTCCTGAGGGCGATTATACCTATACCTGGGACTTCGGGGACGGCAGCCACGGCAACGGGGAGAACGTCAGCCATCATTACGGCGGAGAGGGAATCTACAGCGTCCGTGTCACGGCTGAAGCGGAAGGCGTGAGCATTTCCGCGGAAAAAGAAAATTATATCATGATCATCGAAAATATCAAAGGCGATTTTGCGCTGATCAGTCCGGACAGCATGGAGCTGGTGAACACGCGCACGCCCCGGCTGCTCTGGGAAGCGGTGCCCGGTGCTGAGCGATATCTGCTTTACGCCGGACTTACCCTGGATTTCAGTGCGATGACCCCTGAAATTTGCGATACGAATTATTTCCGTATCACCGAAGCTTTCCCCGACGACAGGACCGTTTACTGGCACGTCAAAGCGGTCACCGGATCCGCTGACACGCTGGCGTCGACCTTCTGGCGTTTTGAGATCAACAGCCGCAACAGCGCCCCGGTCCCGTTCAATTTACTGGAACCCGCTCAGGCGCTGATTGCGGATACCCTCAGGCCGTTTTTCGCCTGGGAAAATTCGAGCGATACCGATCTCCGGGACAGCCTT
>CALMFL010000180.1 GCA_937862595.1 uncultured Fidelibacterota bacterium | reverse complement strand
TTCCCTTCCGCCGCCGGAATGAAAATTACGCCGTCCCGGCTTCATATCCAACGATTTTCATGCCGCGGGGACATGCAGGGTCCTGCGGCAGCGGCAGCCCTCACTTTTATTTTGCACACGTTCCCGCTTTGTCGTAGAATAGAGGGACCCTGAAAACAAACGAAGGGAGCGGTCATGAAAACAACCCGACGCTGCCTGACGCTGCTGCTCATGGCCTTCGCCGGACTGCACGGCCTGCAGGCGGAGAAAGGAGACGCAAGGGAGATGGATACCTTTATCGACGGGAACGACACCCTGAACATCCATTTTTACGGCCACGGCTCGCTCATGCTGGAATTTAACCGGCTGACGGTCTATGTGGACCCGGTCGGGCGCTATGCGGACTATGCCTCCCTGCCCCGCGCGGATATCATCCTGATCACGCATGAACACGGGGACCATCTGGATCCTGCGGCGGTCCGCCAGATCGCCGATGCGGGAACAACCATCGTTTCGAATGCCAAAAGCGCGCAAAAACTGGAGGCGGCGAGGATCCTGAAGAACGGAGAGTCCTGCGACATCTCCGGCCTTACCCTTGAAGCCGTGCCGGCCTACAACATCACGAAGGGCAGAAAAGCCTTCCACCCCAAAGGGAACGGGAACGGCTACGTCCTGACGCTCGGCGCAAAACGGGTCTACATCGCGGGCGACACCGAGGATATTCCCGAGCTGAAAAAGCTGAAAAATATCGATATCGCCTTTCTGCCCGTCAATCAGCCCTATACCATGACCGTGGAACAGGCCGCGCGCGCCGCACGGATCATCCGGCCCGCCTGTTTTTATCCCTATCACTACGGCGCTACGGATGTTTCCCTGCTGAAAGACCTGCTGAAAAACGAACGCGGGATCGAACTGCGGATCCGCAGGATGTCCTGAAAAAATATCACAGCGGAACGCGGGCGAAAAAACGGATCCCAGCCCCTCCCCTCCCGCGTAAAAATCGCTGTTATGGATGATCTTTAATCGTTACATTTAGCTGAATCACATAATCAGAGGCGGCAGGATGATCGAAATACAACAGCTGACTCACGTGTATCCGGGCGGAAAAGGCATCTTCGACCTGGATTTCACCCTTCGCGAGGGTGAGGTGTTCGGATATCTCGGCCCGAACGGCGCGGGAAAGACCACCACCATCCGGAATATCATGGGCTTCGTGAACGCACAGAAAGGGCGCGTCATGATCCGGGGGCTCGATTGCCGCAGGGATACGGCCGCCGTGCAGAAATTCATCGGCTATCTCCCCGGGGAGATCGCCTTCTTCGACAATATGAAAGGGCTCGAATTCCTGAAATTCGTCGGGGACATGCATAACATGACGGACACCCGCCTGCGGGACAGCCTGATCGAACGCTTTGAACTGGATGCCTCGGGCAGCATCCGGAAAATGTCGAAAGGCATGAAGCAGAAACTCGGGATCATTGCCGCCTTCATGCACGATCCGGACGTGTACATCCTGGATGAACCGACCGGCGGACTGGACCCCTTTATGCAGAACGTGTTCATGGACCTGATCAAACAGGAAAAAGCCCGCGGCAAGACGATCATGTTCTCCTCCCACATCTTTGAAGAAGTCCAGCGCAGCTGCGACCGGGCCGGGATCATCCGCGAAGGCCGCCTGGCGGCCATTGAGGATGTCAAATCCCTGAACGCCATGAAAAGCCGCGAATTCATCGTGACCCTCGCGGCGAAAAAAGACGTCCTAAACCTGCTGGCTTCCGGACTGGAAACGGAAAGGCTCGACGAGAAAAAGGTCCTGGTCCGCGTGGCCCGGAATTTTGACGATTTCATCCGGACGCTTTCAGCCTTCGGCGTCACGAACCTGGACATCCGCCAGCGTTCGCTGGAAGACATTTTCATGAACTACTACGGAAAAAAGGGGAACGGCCATGAATAAAACACTTTTTTTCGCCTCCCTGAAAGCGAACTGGAAACTGCTTCTGGGCACCTTCCTGGTTCTGGCGATGTACCAGAGCGTGATCATCGGCATGTACGACCCCGAATCGATCGAGGCCATGAATGCCCTGATCAAGGCCTTCCCCGAGGGCATGATGAGCGCCTTCGGCTATAATCTCCCCGCAAACGACCTTACAAGCCATATGGGAACGTATCTTTACGGTTTTCTGATGCTGCTTTTCCCCCTGATGTATGTGGTTCCCGCAGGAAACAATCTCATGGCCAAACATGTGGACAGAGGCTCCATGGCCTATCTGCTGGGAACGCCCAATACCCGGATTCGGATCGCACGGACGCAGGCGGTCTTTTTTGTGAGCTCCACGCTGCTCCTCTTCGTTTCCGTCGTGCTTTTCGGCATGCTCGTGTCCGAAGCCCTGTTCCCGGGTGAACTGAACTACGGCGATTACCTCCTGCTGAACCTGGTGACGGTCTCGGTGTACATGGTCCTCTGCGGGATCGCCTTCCTGGCTTCCTGCGTCTTCAACGAATCACGCCGGTCGATCATGGCCGGACTGGGAGTGCCGGGATTGTTTCTGATCTTTAAGATGATGTCGAGCGCCAGCGAGCAGCTTGACGGCCTGAAGTACGCCACGCTTTTTTCACTGATCGATGTGCACGGAATCTTCGGGCACAGCGGCTACGCGCTTCTGACAAGCGGGATCCTGATCGGCGCCGCCGTCCTGCTGTTTATTCTGAGCATCCGCATTTTCGACCGGCGCGGCTTGAATATTTAGCACAAGGGTAGCGCGGCGGGAGCGGCAACATCATGAGACCGCCTCTCTCCCTTCTCCGTCGCCCCCCGCCTAATAATACCAGTATTCTTCCTCTTCGGTCTGCTTACGCCAGTAATTTCCTTTTACGGAATCCACCGCAACACCGATCCCCCTGTAATACATATTCGATAAATCATATTGGGCGTTGTAATTACCCTTTTCAGCGCTTTTGATCATCCAGAATGCGGCAGAATCGTTGTTAATTTCAACGCCTTTTCCTTCAAGATACATGCTCGCAAGTTTGTACCACAGATCATCGTTTGACATTTCATTTGAAAGTTCTTTAATTAAGAGGAAGGCTTCGTGATAAGCTTCGCCGCCGGCATAACCGTTATACAGAAGGATCGCGAGATACACTCGGGAGGATTTATATCCCCCGGCAACACTTTTCCTGAACCAGTATATTGCCCTGGAATTATCCATTTCTACGCCCTGACCGTACATGTACATATAAGCAAGCGCGTGTTGTGCAAAATCAACCCCCTGCTCTGCACTTTTTAAATACCAGTCGTATGCGATTTTATAGTCCTGCCGGACACCGTTGCCCGTATAATACATATTTCCAAGTTCTCCCTGTGCACCGGCATCCCCCTCGGCAGCCTTTTGCAGGATCGTATTCACATCCTGCGCGGCAGCTGCTTCAACAAATGCGATCATGATGATCAATAAAGAACGCGCGCGTGTTTTCATTTTTATTCCTCATTGCATAATGTTACGGGAGTTTCCCTCATGTTTTAATGATTTAATAATTATTGCAATTTAATAAAAATATTCCGGAGAAAGAAATTTATTTTTTTGCCAAAAATATTTTGGACGGTTGAAATGTTAGCATAATTACTCACATTTCGCACACTCCTGTTTTTCGGGGGAAAGGTCGAATTTGAGATGAAACGGGTTATTGTTATTGCTAATGAGATAAATACTATATAATTTGCTGAAAACAATTACATACAGCGTGATCAACGGTAATGAACAGGACAAAAATTAACACATAAGGAGTCAGTACATAATCACTGATAAAATATTATGAAAAATTTAAATCATTATTTCATGAGTAGTTCACTTGTATTTTTATTTCTTCTAATTTCTTGTGGCGATAATGATATTCCCGGTGATACAAACATTTTTCCAACCGAAGGAATTATTTATTTTAATGGCGGTATTTGGGTGATGAATTATGATGGCTCAAATAAAAAAGAAATTGCTTCAGAAAATGGCGGGGCAAGTTCTTTCTCATCTTCTCCTGATGGTACGAAGCTTGTTTATCACCGATTATTTACAGGCATAATTATACTTGATAATGACGGAGAAAAAACAACAATTATGAATGATGAACTTATTCCATGGGGTGCCGGAATAACGTGGGCTGAAGATGGTAAAATTTACTTTAGCCGATATAAAAATATCGTGAATGATCATCCCGGAGGGCAGTATATCTACTCAATGGATGATGATGGTTCCAATGTTTCTCAAATAACTCCTGATTTTTTCAATCAGGAAGTGGAAACACCATTAGATGACATGCCTTCGGTTTCACCTGATAATTCATCAATTGTATTTACAACTCAACGTTCCGGAAATTTTGGTGTCATAGCAAAAATGGACCTTTCCAATAACAATATTGCATATCTGACGTGGCCTGACGGTCCAACTACCGGGGTGATCATGGGCGTTTATGCGGCTGATGAACCTTCATTTTCACCGGATGGAAATAAAATTGTTTTTAGCGGTTATATTGACAGCATACTTCCGGAAGCAGAACAGGATCATGCTCAAATTTTTGTTATGAATTCAGACGGAAGCGGGAAAACCAGTTTAACACATAACACGATAGGGAACTGCTTATCCCCATCATGGTCACCGGATGGAAATTTGATTGTTTTTGAAAAGGACTCCTTGGGATATGCGAGAATATGTGTCATAAATGCCGATGGAAGCAACGAAAAAATTATCTGCGAAAATGGTGTCCTCCCCTGCTTCATTGGCCAGCCGAAGTAATTAATTGGGGCGTGCATAATTTTTATGCACATGGTCTTCCCTCATATTTTTTAGAAAGTAAAATAAATTAGAATAATAATAAACCGTCTTCACCGGGCGGTTATTTAATTCATAATTTTTTTCCTACAGCAGGAGGTTCCCAATACAAAAGGCCGGCCTGAAACGTAGGGAGATGGGTTTTTAAGTCCGGAACAATAATTGTAAAAAACCGACTGTTTTTAAAGCTCCATCTGTGACGGAAAACCTTCCTCAAAAAATGGCATGGATATCTGGCGGGGATATCCGGTAAAGATCAGCGCATCGCGCCATTTGCCGCGTTTGTCTTCGCCTGTCTGCCAGCCTTCTTTCACCGATGTGGCGGCCTGCCATGCCGGATCGCTGAGGATCACGGTTTTGCCGGCGGCGCTGCTGTATTCGAAATACACATTTGCACTGCTTGGCTGGTTTGGCTTGTACGCCTGTACCTTCACGGCGAGGGTATTGCTGCCTTCCTTCAGCAGTCCGGAAACATCCCAGTATCCGACCTGCCGTTTCACGGCCAGCAGCGACCCGGATTTCGCGGCGGCCACCCGCCCGACCTTCTGTCCGTTGAGATACGCCTCGGCGGCATCAGCGGCGACGACCTGCAGCCAGGCGGATCCGATCGCCGCGGGATCCTCAATCTCAAACCGTGTCCGCAAATAGGCCGGCGGCGTGTCTTTCCCTTCCCGGTAATCCTTCGCGGCGATCCACCGGGAGGGAAGTTCCTGATCGATATCGTACACACCCTTTTCAATGGACGCCCGGGCTTTTCCGACATAGACGGCCTGCTGCTGCAGCATGGACATCAGCCGGTCCAGGTTATCCGGACGGTTCGTGCGCAGCCAGAGTTCCCGGTAGGCCGTTTCCAGGTCGGTGAGCTCGCCGATCAGCCAATCGCATTCATGAAGCAATTCCTGCCGAATTGTTTCGGTGATCTTGTCGGCGTAGCCGTTTCCTGCGTAAAGGTCCAGTTGTTGCTTCAGCGCCATTTTTTTTCCGGTCATGATGCCGAACCGTGCGCCGATCTCAACATAATCGAGCTTGTCGGCGTTGCGGATATCGCGTTGCCGCAGCCGGTCGATCAGTTTCAGGCTGAGCTCCCCGCTTTGGATCAGCCGGAGGGATGCGGATAATCCGTTTCGTTGAGCGTTATAGCCGGACAAAAAGGGATTCCCGAACATGAGGCGCAGATCGTTATGGTCCGGGATCATGTTTGCCGTCAGGAAGAGGGCTTCCATGTCCGGGCCGTCCGTTCCGAAATACTGTTTCATGAAGCGCCGGCGGATCGTTTCTCCGTCCATGCCGGAGGGATTCCAGCTGGATTCCGCGCCGAAGGCATAGCCCGGATAGTTCATTTCCCGGAAATTGATGCCGCCGTAGTCGCCCCAGCTTGAATTGACGGAGCCCAGGGCGCCGTTCAAATATCCTTCATAATTGATCGTGGAAATATTGAGCCAGGCGTTGGTGTAATTGGGAATGGTTTGGCGCCAGTTGTGAATGCCGGGCGAGACCAGAAAGCGGAATCCGGCGTCCTTGAATTGCCGGATCGAGGGATAGTGTTCTGCCGGGCGGTAATGCCAGTCCACGATAATGATGTCCTTGGGGATCATGTCCAGGATCTCGGGCTGGCGCAGAATGATGTCGCCGTACATCAGGACCTTTTTTCCGTAGGAGCGCACCTTTTCGTAGACCTTGGTGTAATGGTCGGCGTGAACGCGCGCGCTGCCGTATTTTTCGACCCGGGCTTTGGTGGCTCCCAGTCCGACGTCCCAGGATTCGTCGCAGCCGATATGAAAATACTCGCTTTCAAATTGCGGAACGACCTCGTCGAGCATATTGAAGAGGAAGCGATCGGTGTTTTCATCAATGCTGTTCAGGGAGGCGGCTCCCGGAAATTCGGCATATTGAATATAATCCGGATGGGACAGGATGTTTTCAAAGTGACCCAGCGTTTGAAAGATCGGAATGACCTGCACAAAATAGTGTGCGGCCATGTTCTGCAATTCGGCAATGTCCCGTTTTGACAGCGCGCCGCGGCCTTCTCCGATCTCGGGATAGCGCTCCAGCTGAACCAGATCTTCCATATACGGCATGTAGATATTCTGTTTGTACTCGCCAAGAAAACGCAGAATG
>CALMFL010000179.1 GCA_937862595.1 uncultured Fidelibacterota bacterium | reverse complement strand
ACAATCATTTGTTCAACAAAGATACCAATCCTTTGATCAATAACGATACGCTGGCTGCAATCACTCTATTTATCGCTTCAAGCAAAAGTGATGAGATGGAAACGGTGGTAAAATTCATTATCAGTATTTTAAACAGGGGAAATCAATAAATGCCTTACTTATCGCCATCTGCGGTATATATTACTTTCACGATTGACACTCCTATTGAACCGCGCTGCGGTTCTTCTTATTGTGGGCGATCTTTCTATGTTATTCGACCGCGCTGCGGTCTGCTTAAATATTGATATGTGTTTAGGTCTATTGCAGATCTCAGAATAAACATTGAGAAAGGTACGGGACCACTGATAATTGCCTATCCGATGCCGTTGTTGATCCTCCGGCGGGAAAGAGGTTCCCGGAATGCGTGCCGATCCTTTGTGATACATGTCACATTTTTGGAAACCCGAACCCGCTGTAATTTTCTAACATGCAGGAACGCGGCGCCGGGGAGGGGTTGAGACGATGTCTTGCAGGGTCACGGCACGCCGTGTCCTTGTTAGGGGTTCCGTTTCAGCCAGGCCAGGGCTCGTTCGGTGTAGGCCTCAACTTTTTCAAACCCCACCGATTCGCAGAATCCGGTGCCGCGGACGGCCGTATTCAGACTGTCCCGGTAATCGACGGGATTTTCGCTGATGATCTGGCGGCACTGCCCGTTAAAGGAACCGTCGGTGAACCAGGGCGCGGCGGTGCCGGTGAAAAGCTTTCCCCTGATGTCCTGAAGCTCTTCATAATCCCAGCGATTGGGGAGCATCACCCGGGGAGACGCGGGATCATCGGTGATGACCGGAAAGGACTTAAAGTCCTTCAGATGCATGCCGCCCCACAGGTAGCTTGATCTCCATCGTTTCCCGTTCCCGGAGGGTTTAATATAATAGCCGTAAACGATCGTAGGATTCGGATTGAATTCGCCTTTCTGGAACGAGGCTCCCGTAAAAGCAGTTCCGTTCTCAAGATTGAAATACTGCCAGCTCCACCCGTTGAAGGGCAGAGGATCCTCGACAAAAGGAAGGGGGTGCTGTGCGTTCTTGGGATTTTTCAGGCTCTGCATCATCAGCTGATGGTCCAGCCAGGCGCCGCCCCCGCGGACCTGATAGGCGACACCGTCAATGACAAGATGCCGGTCGTTTTCCGTATCGACCCTTAGCTGGGGCCAGCTGTAGTAGATCCCCGGAGAGGGGTCGTAAGTATAGCCCCTGCCACTCAGCGCAAGGTTCGGCATGCCCTGTTTGAAAAAGGCGTGTTTCGGGTTCATGCCGTCGGGCGGGATAAAGGTCAGTTCAAAGCTCAGGTTATCACCGTCACGCACGACGGCGGTCAGCGGCAGAACATCACGGGTGCCGATAAGGCTGTCGGGTCCGCAGGCCATATAGAACGCCTCACCCCGGGAACTGAAACCGCCGCGTCCGCCCAGCGCGGGCAATTGGAAATTCTCACGCCGGCGGATGATCTTTTGGGTCCCCGGGAGATCGACCGTCGCCGTTACCAGGTTCACGAACATCATGCAGTCCCGGTCCGACAAACCGTATGCCTTCTGTGTCGCCAGGCCGATGAGGCGCTGCTTCTGCATGGAGAGCAGAACGGCGACCCGGCCTTCCTTGCCATCCGGATCCGTGACCTCAAGGTAGGTGCCGAAATAGTACCATTCAAAACCCGTTTCGGGATCGATATGATGCGCGCCCGGGAAAAGCAGGGGGCGGTGAAGTTTTGGAACTTTCGAACCCGCATCGCTTGCCCGCCCCAAGAGGGAGTAGGCGATCGCCAGATCGGTCTCGGGGTGGTCCGACGCCGCGATATGCCCCGCCGTTTCATAGATCAGATCGAAATGCGGGATCTCAAGCGGCTTGCCCGTTCCGGGATCGCTCAGCCCGGCAACCTCGTTTTTGACATCTGTCAGGTGGGCTTGCAGCGCCGCTTCGAAAGATCCCGGCTGAACGGGAGCTTTAGCTTCGTTCGCGGCACAGCTCAGTAAAAAAGATACCATGATCAGAACGGGAAAAAATCGATGTTTTTTCATTTGACGCCTCGCAGAATAGGGTGATGAACGTGTTCGGCCTGTTATTCCTTATGTTTGTTCATATTTAAGCATTATTTAAGGATATTACAATTAAATTTTACGCTGCCCGCCGGTATCAACACCCCGTCAAGAGTGCACGATACCGGGTCACATTCCCGGGGAAGCCCTTAAATCGTGTTTCTCTTTTATTTTGCTTTTTTTCATTGTATAATTTCTTACAAAAAACATAAACATACCCAAAATGCTTGTCATAAAAAAACGTGAGGTAACACACATGATCGAAGCAAAGAACCTATTCCACTCCTATACGCACGACGACGATTACGCCGTGAACGACGTCAGCTTTGACATTAAAAAAGGCGAGATCTTCGGCTTTCTCGGTCCCAGCGGCGCCGGCAAATCCACCACGCAGGGCGTGCTGGCGGGCCTGCTTGAACTGCAGAAGGGCGAGATCCTCATCGACGGCGTGCCCCGGAAAGGGCATCCGGACAAGGCCTTCTTCAACCGTATCGGCGTCGGGTTTGAACGGCCGAACGTCTACAAAAAACTGACGGCCCTCGACAACCTGAAATTCCACGCCAGCCTCTACGACCGCGAGACCGAGGATCCCCTGACCGTTCTGGAATGGGTCGGCCTGGCGGACGAGGCCAAAAAGAAAGCCGGCGCCTTTTCCAAGGGCATGATGCAGCGCATCGGGTTCGCCCGCTCCATGATCAACAAGCCGGACATCTGGTTCCTGGACGAACCGACCATGGGCCTGGATCCCTCGACGGCCAACAGTATCAAAGGAATTATCAAGAGAAAGCAGAAAGAGGGCACCACGATCTTTCTGACCACCCACAATATGTTCGTCGCCGATGAACTTTGTAATCGCGTGGCCTTCATTGTTGACGGCAAGATCGTTGCCATGGATAGTCCCAAAAACCTTAAATTGAAATACGGAAAACCGACGGTGACCGTGGAATACATGGAAGGTAAAGCATTGAAATCCGCCGCCATGGGCATGGAAGAAAAAGATAAAAAAGCATTGGAAAAGTTCATTGCCGAACACGATGTAAAAACCATCCACTCCGGGGAACCGACGCTTGAGGAGATATTTATCAAACTCACCGGCCGCGGCCTGGAGTAGGAGTTCCGTATGAAAAAAATACTAAGTCTATTTCATAAGGATGTGCTGCTGGGCATCAAGGATGTGTTCATCCTCCTTGAGATCGCCTTTGCCGTCCTGATCATGCTGCTCCTGCTCTTCGTGTTCCCCAAGGACATCAAGCGGGACGCCATGGTCTATATCTTTGACGAGACCGGCCTGGTCCGGAATATCGTCGACAAGATGGCGGGCGACATGGATGCCGAGCTTGACTTCGATGTTCTCGTCGACAGCCGCGACGCCATCGTTCAGGGCATGATCAAGAACCGCAACGCCATGGGCGTGGTCATCAGCTATGGCGAAGAAACGGTCTATAAGACCGAAATGCTGGTCCAGCCCTACACGACGAAGGCCATGATGGCCGCCGTGGAAACCGAAATGGAGGATCTGCTTTCCATTCTTCATCCGCCCTTCGGGACCTACCCCCCGGATGTCTATTCCTCCGTAAAACTGACCGCCCTTCAGGAAGGGCTTCGCGACGAGATCCCCTTCAACAAACGCATCCTGCCGGCGATCATCGTGATGATGATCGGCATTATCGGGATGTTTGCGATGGTCTCGCTGATCGGGCAGGAACGTGCGGACGCGACGATCCGCGCCTTCCGCGTGACGCCCGCCGGCATGACCGGGTTCCTGATCAGCAAGAACCTGATGCTGCTGGCGGTCAGCGTCGTGACCTTTTCCGTGATCTACATTCCCGTGATGGGCGGTTTTTCCGGTTACCTTCCGGCCCTGCTGATCACCCTGCTGACGGTGGTGTTCGGGTCCGCGATCGGGACCTTTCTGGGATCGTTTTTCGACAGCCCCATGGCCTCGATCGGCTGGGTCGTTCTGTTGATGATGGTGTTGTCCCTGCCGGCCATTTCGCTTTTCGCACCGGTATTCTCCCCCGAATGGCTGAAATTCCTTCCGACCTACCATTCGCTGTTCGGACTGGACGCCGCCATGTTCCCGGACAACAACGCGCATATTATCGGACAGAGCGCGCTGATCCTTGCCGCCGTCGATATCGTGCTGGCGGTCCTGGCCGGCCGGGTGTTCGTGAACCGCGTCAGGAAGGAGGGCTGAGATGAGACAACTTCTGCAAATGTTCAAATTCGACCTGAAATCCAACCTATCCGGAATGATGGGCATCTACATGCTGATCGTTCCCCTGATCATGGTCCTGGTCCTGCGTTTTTTCCTGCCCAGCATGGACAGCACCGCAGCAACCCTCGCCGTGGTGACGGAGGGACCCTATGCCGTCGCTCCCGAAGTCGTGACCGAACTGGAAACTTTCGCCAAGGTCAGGAGCTATGCCTCGATCGAGGATATGGAGCAAAAGCTCCGCGGCACCGGAACGGTCGAAGGCCTTTACCGGGACCCCGAAACGGACGTCTATGTGTCGGTCCTGGAACGGAACATTGAAAAAAATACGGTCTTTTCCACCGGCGCGCGAGTTATCCGTCAGCTTTATATTCAAGAGAACTATCCCGACCGGCCGAAAACCAACGCCTTTACCTACGGCGTTCCCGCGGAATTGGCCGACAGAAGCACAACCTCCCCCGTCGCGACCATGGGCGGGGCCGTCTTCATCTTATTCATGACCTTTATCTCCGCGTTTATCATCGGGCTGGGGGTCGTGAACGACAAGGAGCTGGGAACGGACATGGCCCTGCGCATCACGCCGCTGACAAAAATGGAATACTATGTGGGAAAAAGCATCCTTCCCCTGCTTGTCTCGGCCTTTTATGCCATTGTCTCCCTGCTGATCCTGGGACTGATGCACGTCAATATCCTGCAGGTCTATATCGTGGTCGTCACGTCATTTTCGATCACCCTGCTCTTCGGCCTGCTGATCGGCGCCCTGGCCGGCAACGACAATGAGGCCATCGGGATCGGGAAAATGCTGGGCATGCTCCTGATGCTATCCGTCCTCGGCGGCACCCTGCTTCCGGAATCATGGCGCTGGGTTGTGTACTGGACGCCCTTTTACTGGGTCTACGACGTGCTGGAATCCGTGTTCACCCAAACGGCGACCTGGGGCGATTTCGCCTGGAAGAACGCGCTCATCGTGGCGATCTGCGGACTGTATTTCATCCTGCTGCGCAAAAAGATCGTCAAGGGTTTGTCATAAGAAATAAGGTTAAGGTTGAGATTGAGGTTAAGGTTGCCTGTCCGCCGGCGTGTACCTCGAAGCTCCATCCCGACTTTTCGGGATATGAGCGAAGTGGGAAGCTCGCAGA
>CALMFL010000178.1 GCA_937862595.1 uncultured Fidelibacterota bacterium | reverse complement strand
TAATCTCCGACGTGTCCTTCGAAGCTCCGACGTATCGGAGCGAAGAAGGAAGCCCCGAAGGGGCGCAGGAGATCGACTTTCCCATCATCATCGCTAACTAAACATTAAACCGTATATTCAGAATATCCCCGTCCTTGACCGGGTATTCCTTCCCCTCAAGGCGGACGAGCCCCTTGGCTTTTGCGGCCGCCATGGAGCCTTCGCGGATGAAGTCGTCGTAGGCGATCACTTCCGCACGGATAAAGCCTTTCTGCAGGTCGCTGTGGATGGTCCCCGCGGCTTCCGGAGCGGGCGCACCGGCGCGCAGGGTCCAGGCGCGGACCTCGTCCTCCCCGACGGTAAAGAAGGAGATCAGCCCGAAGGCGGCGTAGGACGTAGCGATCACATGATGGATCGCGGGTTCCTCGATGCCCAGCTCTTTCATGAAGATCAGGCGTTCGTCTTCTTCAAGCTCCTGGATCTCTTTTTCGCCCAGCGCCGAGACCGAGGTGACAGGGATAGCCGGGAAGGCGTTGCGGAACGCGGCTTCATACGCGCTGCGTTCGGCATAATGCGCCTCGTCGCAGTTCAGCACCGCCATGAGCGGTTTTTTGGACAGGAACTGGAAACCGCGGATCAGCTTGTCATCCTGGCTGTTGATCGTGATCTCCCTCAGGGGGCGGTTCTCCTCAAGAACGGCCTTGCAGGTTTCCAGGATCTCCAGTTCTTTCGGGTTGAACTGCGGCGCACTGCGCGTTTTCAGATGCCGGACCTTTTCAAGGCGGTTGTCCGCGACGATCAGGTCGGCAAAGATAATGTCCTCCTCAAGCCGCTTCAGGTCCGCGACGGGATCGATCCGGGCGGTCTTGCCCTCGGCGTCATAGCCGTCAAAGACCTGGATCACGGCGACCAGACTGTCCGTCTGGCGCACGGCTTCCATGTACTTGGCCGCCTGGTCGGTGCGCAGGCTTGCCGGAATGCCCATGACGTCGATGCAGTCGAAGTAGGCATAGGTCGTTTTTTTCGGTTGGTACATGTCCGACAGCCGGTCGATGCGTTCGTCGGGAACCATGACCTGTCCCCGGTGGTATTCCGCCATGCCGGAATGGACCGATTCGAATTTACCCTGCGTGAGCAGTTCGAAAAGGGTGCTTTTCCCCGAATATTTTAAGCCGATAAATCCTAATTGCATAGGGTCCTTTCTATTTCATTGAATGAATGTATGCCATGATCAGCGCCCGGGTCGCGGCGATGCCGGCGGTATGCGTGCGCTCCACGCCGTGCGACGCGCTGACGCCCGGTCCGATCAGGCCGACGCGGATATCCTTGCCTGCGCGCAGCAGGGCGGTGCCGTCGCTTGAATAATAGGGGAAAACGTCGACGGTATGATCGATCCCGTTCGCTCTCGCCAGCGACTCCAGATGTTTTCTCAGGGTCAGATCGTAGGGCCCCGCGGAATCTTTCGCGCAGATGGAGACCTTGGTCTCATCGCCGGTCACGCCGTCCCCCACGACCCCCATGTCCGCGATGATCACGTCCTTCACGGAATCGGGAAGTCCCGCCGGACAGCCGTTGCCCGTTTCTTCATAATTGGAAAAATAGAAGCCGATCTTTTTGTCCTTCAGCGCTTCGGACTCGTTGAGCAGGATATCCAGCATAATGCCGGAACAGGCCTTGTCGTCGATAAAGCGCGATTTCAGGAAGCCGGTATCCGTCAGTTCCGGCCGCGGATCGAAGGCGACGAAATCGCCGACGGCGATGCCCAAAGCTTTCACCTCGTCTGCGGAATGCACGACGGCATCGAGGCGGACATGCATGTTGGCCATGATGCGCTCGGCGGCCTTGACGTCCTTGTTCACATGCGCGGCGGGATTGTCGACCAGAAAGGTGCCGCGGAAGGTCTTGCCGTTCATCGTGATCACCGTGACGTATTCCCCTTCGAAGCTGTTGGGCGGGTAGCCGCCGAGCTGGGAGAGGCGCAGGGTGCCGCCGGCCGTGATCTCGCTGACCATGCCGCCGAGGGTGTCGATATGCCCGATCACCATCACCGCCGGGTCGGCGACCCCGCTGACGATCAGCGATCCCTTGTAGGTGCGGGTGCAGAGATAAGCCTGAGAGCGGACGCGCGACGCGATATGGTCGATAACCTGTTCCGTGTATCCGGTCGGGGAAGGGATGTCAACCAGTTCTCTGATATAGGGTACGCTCATAAGACCTCCTTGAATTTCCGGAATATACAGGCAAATCGCGGTAAAAAACAACCAGATAGTGCGCCGAAAACGCAGAAGGGGAGGGTATCGAAGGTTTCGCTCAGGGGCTAACGGTGAAACTTCATCACGACGAAACTGCGCAGCTTTTTAATGTTGCGCAGCATCAGCGCGGTCAGGCTGAGGGGAACCAGCGCGGAGATGACGATCAGGGACCAGCTGAGGGCAAAGCCGCCCGTCAGATAACGGTTCACGGTCAGGTCCACGGCGATCGACAGCAGCGCGGCGTTGAAGAACAGGATGGCGAAAAAATTGTAGATATCGAAGATGAGCGACTTGATCTCAAAAAAGGACACAAGCGTAAAGATCAGGACCGCCAGATAGATCGGCAGGACCAGGCGGAGGATCACGGCATTGTCAACCAGCATGAAGGCGAACAGGGCGGTGAAAAGCAGGGACGCGAGGATATAATAAATGATCATGGGGATCCACTTTTTCACCCGCTCGGAAATAAAGATGCCGCTCAGAATGATCCAGGCAAAGAGAAGACCCGCCGAAGCGAACTTCGCCCATACAAGGTTCCCGGAGATGAGATAATTCAGTCCCAGAAGATAGATCGCCGTCGCGATGGAATCGAAGGTGTACAGCCGAAGGAAGGTGTTCTTAATGTTAAAGAAGGGGAGCGCGACCGTTAACCAGAGGTAAAGCAGGCTCCATACCGGGATCAGGGACCAGGAAAATTTATGGTTGACGATAAAATTGACGAGAAGCAGGATCACGGCATACATGGAAAAAACAAGGGTCAGAACGGTCCCCGCCAGCAGACGTTTCATGTGGTCGGTGTTCTTGCCCCGCAGATGCTCCCGGTAAAGGGGATAATCCCGCGTCTGGGGATCGATCTTTGCTTCCGGGTCCATGACGCGGGTATGGCACAGGGGGCAGCTCTCATGATAGGGCGCGAGTTTCACGCCGCAATGTACGCAATAGGACATATTTACACCTCAATTACTCGTAATACTGACATGAACGCCCATTTCCACCAGCCGGCGGAAGATATGCCGTTCCACGCGGGGCTCGCGGCAAACGCGTCCGAAATTGATATGGATGCGGTCCTTGAAACCCAGCACGCCGCAGGAGGTCAGGCTGTGGACCGAAGGGCCCAGCAGGACCCCGAAGTCATCGATATGCGCTTCCATTTCCGCGGGAAGCCGTATTGCGCCCAGGTTCGAGATGGTCCCCGAGAACTGCGCATGCCCCTGCGTGTTGGATAAATACCGGATCACAAAATTTTTCACGTTCACCGGCGTGTGCCGGATGAAGTTATTCTCGCCCAGGGCGCAATTGTCCTGCACCATGGTCAGCAGATACTCCCGCGTCACGTGCGTTTCCATGTAGGTTTTCAGGAAGGAGGTGATATCCTCGAACTTCCCGATCTTCCGGGGATCGAAGCGGGGAACGACAAAGAGGGAAAAATTGCGCATGGAGCGGATGGGGTAGAGGTTGCGCATGTTGACGGGGATCTCCATGCCGATCGGCCGGTGTTTTGCGGTGTCCTTTTTCTGCTCGTGCTGGATCCGGATCAGGGCTTCGACGTAGAGAGCGGCCAGGAATTCCGTGATTTTGACCTCGTACTGTTTGGCAAGGGCCTTGATCTGCTCCAGTGCCACGGTGCCGGTAATGATCTTGAAATTTCCCAGGGGCAGCAGCCGGTCCCGCATTTTGAAAACGGCGTCGGTATTAAAAAGCGCCCGCGTATGGGGTTCCTTGCTGATATGGTCCTTCTCGATCTCGAGGACCTTCAGGAAGGCGTCCTGATATTCTTCGGGCAGGGGTTTTTCATCAATGTCCATGATGCCGTCCGGGATGCCGGAAAGCCTGCCTTTGAGCAGAAGGTAATGGGCGACCAGGGTCTTCAGGAATTCGATCCCGCCCGTGCCGTCGGTCAGGACGTGGGAAAATTCGACGGAGATCCGTTTTCCGTAAATGCGGACAAGGTAGCGGTAGCCGCTGTTGTACACCGGATACAGGCGTTCGCAGGGCGTCGGGGTCTCGGGCCAGAGGACGGAAGGGCTGTCGTTACGTTCAAAATAGTTCCAGAACAGACCGGTGCGAAGGTAAACGTTGTAATAGGGGAAACGGGGCTTTACGATATTCAGGGCCTGAAGAAGAAGGTCTTCATCGACCTCTTCAAACAGGGTCATGGATATCCGGAAGACGGTCGTGTTCTCGGGAGATTCGATCGCCGGATATATTTTTGCCGAGGTATCAAGACGATACCAGGAGTGGTCCGTTGTAAGTGAATGCCGTTTCATCTGTTCCGCTGCCTGTTTTAAAACATATAATGATACGATGATTTTTGATAAAACCGAAGTTTTTTTTCCGCCGCCGGGATTTCGGGCCGGCCGGGTGGATGCGCAGGAATCGCGTGACCGGGTCTGTGAAAAGGCTTCCACGGGACCTTGATGCGGCAAAACGGCAAATTAGGGACGTATTTTTTAGCTGAAACGTAAAATCCGCATGCTTCGCGCCCGGAGATTTTATATATTCAGCCATGAGCACGATCCGAACAGACATCCTGACCCGGGACATTATGAAAACGGCTGCCTCCCTGCAGAACAAGAAATTCCGTTCCCTGGAAAACCGCCTTCTGATAGAGGGGACCCTGCCCCTCGAAGAAGCCTTGAAAAGCGATTACCGGGTTACCGATATATTTTACTCTCCCTTTCTTCTTGAAAAACCGGGCCTGCGGGAATTGCTTGCCGGCGCCCAGACGCGCTGGGGCACCCGCTGCTACGAGGCGACGGGAAGCCAGCTGAAGCAGCTGTCCAGCGAAGTGACGCCGCAGGGCCTCGTTGCGATCGCAGAACAAAAGACCTTTGATATCGCCGAAATGAGCGGGAATATCCTTGTCCTTGACCGGCTTCAGGACCCGGGCAACGTCGGAACGCTGTTCCGGATCGCCCATTGGTTCGGACTGGGCGGGATCCTCCTGATGAAAGGAACCGTCGAGGCCGCCAATCCCAAAGTGGTCCGGGCCAGCATGGGCTCCTTTTTCCATATCCCCTTCGCATATTCCGAAGACATTCCTCCGGTCCTGCTGGAAGACCGGACGCTGCTTCTGAGCAAAACCCACGGAAAGAACAGCTTCCGGGATATGGGTCCG
Organism: uncultured Fidelibacterota bacterium; assembly: GCA_937862595.1. Taxonomy (GTDB): domain Bacteria; phylum Fidelibacterota; class Fidelibacteria; order Fidelibacterales; family Fidelibacteraceae; genus M50B103. The sequence goes on along the minus strand of CALMFL010000178.1, from coordinate 5,476 downwards.
GAAAAATTCATCCTGGTGATCGGGAACGAAGCCCGGGGGATCGACCCTCTTTTCGACGAATACCCCCACCGGGACCTGACGCTTCCCCCTCTGGGCGGCGCCGAATCGCTGAACGCCGCGGTGGCCGCTGCGGCCATCCTGAGCAAACTCCTCTACTGACCATGAGATCCTTCATCCGCATCACGACCCTTTTAACTATTCTGGCAGCGGTGCTGCAGGCGGGACCGCCGCTTACCCTGATCAATCCGACCTATCTCGGGAACGGACAGCGCAATTATTACGGAAATGCCGCGCCCTCGCGGCTGGACATTATCTGGAAGACCGATATCGGAGAAGGCAGGACCAAAGTAGGACAGAGAGAGCGTGTCTGGAAAGGCAGCGGCTGGACCGGACAGCCCCTGATGCTGGAGGAGAACGGCCGCCTGTTCCTGGTCCACGGCTCGCTGGACCACCGGGTAAGAAAGATCGACGCCCTTGGCGGCGGGGTGATATGGACCTACGAATTTCCCGATGCGATCAAGGGAACCGGGACCTTATGGCAGTTCGGGGACCCGTCGCGGACAATGCTCATCCAGGGAAGCCGGCGCGGCTTGAACGCCAGCACATGGTCCACCGAGCTTTATCCCCTTCGCGCCCTCGACATCGCGGACGGAAGCGAGATCTGGCGCTATCACGTGATGAGAGGCGAGAGCTTTTCAACGGACGTGGACGGAACGCCCCTCATCTATCGGGACACCGTTTATCTGGGGCTTGAGAACGGGTATTTCGTGGTGTTCGACCCCGACCCGGAACGCACCAGGGCCTACAAACAGTATTTCAGGCCCGGAACCCTGGAAAAACATCCCCTGTTCAGCGACGGCGACAAGATCCTGCACGGGCAGAACCTGGTGACCGAATCGTCTCCCGCACGCCTCGGGAACAGGCTCTATATCACTGCGGGATCGGGGCATGTGTACGGGTACGATCTGACGACCCGGAAGATCGAATGGGACTTTTTTGTCGGCGCGGATATGGACGGCAGTCCGGTCGTGACCTACGACAGCTGTATCCTGGTCCCGGTCGAAAAGGAATACATCGGCGGACAGGGCGGGGTCTTTAAGCTCGATCCCTCAAAACCCGCGGATCCGTCCTGCGTGGTTTGGTATTTTCCGACGGGCGACGACTCTACCGCCGGCTCCGTCTGGAAGGGCGGGGTGGTCGGGAGCCCCGCGGTCAACGACCTGACGCGCCCGGAAAACCTGCCCCATATTGCGGGATTTTCGGCGATCGACGGATATCTGTACCTGGTCGAGCACGACAGCACGGATACCGCCAGGGTCTGGGGACCGAACCGGGAACACCGCTATCCGAAACCCCGGCTGATCGCCAGCCGCTGGGTCGGCAAGGGTATATCCACGCCCCTGCTGATCGGGAACCGCATCGTTTCCGCCAGCTACAGCGGCGTGTCGCTATTCGAATTTTCACCGGAAGGGAAAGTCCTGCGTCTTCAGCGCCGTTACATCGGCGGCGTGGAATCCACCCCCTTTGTCCACAATAAGCGCATTTACGTCGGTTCGCGCGACGGATATCTCTATTGTCTGGGTGAAGCGGAGGAATAAACGCGATCGAAGAATTCGGATGCCCGGCATTTCAACGGCCGGATCCCAATAAAGCGGAAGCATAAAAAAACGGCACCCATCGGTGCCTTTTCTTTTCTGATCACGAAAGCTTTTGTTTAGAGCGATTTGTCATCCCACATGTACTTTGAGGGATTGACGGGTTTCCCGTCCTTCTGCACTTCATAATGCAGGTGGGGCCCGGTGGACCGTCCCGTGCTGCCGACCTCCCCGAGCAGAGCTCCGCGTTCAACCGTGTCGCCTTTTTCCACCTTGATCCGGTTTAGGTGGGCGTAGACGGTGACAAAGCCGTAGCCGTGGTCGACCTTTACGACATTCCCGTATCCGCCGTAGGAATAGGAGGCGTAGATAACCTTACCGTTCCCGCTGGCATGGACCGGGGTTCCGCGGTTGGCGGCGAGGTCGATGCCCGAATGGTACTTGGATTCTTCGGTAAAGGGATCGATCCGGTAGCCGTAATTGGAACTGATATAATAGCTGTCGGTCTTTAAGGGGGTTATCGCGGGGATGTACTGAAGCCGTTTTTTGTACTTCTGGATATCGGCATAAAGGTTTTTATAATTCTCCAGTTCAACGGACACCTTGGTGCCCAGGAATTCGACATTCGCTTCGAGCTCCTCGACCACGTTTTTGGTTGAAGCGGGATCCGCCATCTGCACGCGTCCGCCGACGCCCAGATTGTCGATGCTCAGATCATGCTGCGGCATGTCGGCGTAGAGGCGGATGGTGTTGTTAAGCTCAACCATCGAGTCGAGATAGGCTTCGGCCATCTGCAGCTCCGTGCGGAGGTCCTCGACGGTCTTTAAGAGGGTCTTGTTCCTGATCGTGTCGGACGAGTAGAAATAGGGCGATACGAACTTATAGCCGATGAAAGCGCTTCCGGCGACGATGCCGAGCAGCAGCAGTCCGGCAAGAACGGCCAGGAAAACAAAGGAAAAACGGGAAAATGAAAATTCACGCGAATTTCTGCCCGGTATGTAGATCAGTATATGTTGTTTGCTTCCAGCCATCGGACAATTTTAAGCTTGTTTGAAAACGTATGCAAGATAATTTTTATGAAAACGCCCGCGGCGTTGACGCGGGCCGTGCCGGGAACCCGTTTCCGCCGGAAACGAATCTGAATCTGTTCCCTTGTTTTTTGTCCTGATTTTCAATAAACTACGGACATGATAACCGAGATCATCTTAATGTGCGCCGGGCTGGTCCTTTCAGCCTTCTTCAGCGGGTCGGAGATCGCGATGATCACCGCGCACCCGCTGCAGCTGCAAAAATGGAAAGCCCAGAAAAAACCCTTTGCCGCCTCGGCCCTCAGGATGTATGAGGACCGGCAGCATTACCTGACCATGGTGCTGGTCGGCAATACGCTGGCAAATGTGCTGACGACGACCTTTGCCACGATCCTTTTTACCTCGATCGGACTGTTTAATTGGTGGCAGACCATTCTGATCGTGGCGGGAACGATCCTTCTGTTCGGGGAGGTTCTCCCCAAATCCCTGATCCGCCATCGCCCGAACTCCTACCTGATCTTTTCCTCCGCCGTGATCCGGGTCCTGGGCGTGATCCTGCATCCGGCCGCACGCTTCTTCGAAAAAATGATCAGCGGCCTGCTGAAGCTCTTCAAGAGCGACCAGGCGCCCGTCAGCCTTATGATCCGCCGGGAGGAGATCGAACAGAGCATTTTCGACAGCTATGAAATGGGCGTTCTGAACGAGGAAAAGAAAAGGTACATCGACAACGTGTTCGAATTTTCCGACACCGTCGCCAGCGAGATCATTACCCCCCGCACGGACATCGTCGCCCTTTCCGAGGACGCCGGCTTGCCCGAAATGAAGCGGACCTTTATCCGCTCCGGCTTTTCAAAGATCATCATATACCGTGACAATATCGATTTTATCACCGGATATATTTCCCTGCGCGACATCCTGAACGCCCCCGAGCAGCTGAAAACGATCATCCGGCCGATCAGATTCTATCCCGAAAGCAAAAGCATCATCGAACTGCTCAAGGAGTTCCAGCGCACCAAGACCAGCATTGCGGTCATCGTGGACGAATTCGGCGGGACCTCCGGCATCGTGACCATGGAGGACATCGTGGAAGAGATCTTCGGCGAATTCGATGACGAATTCGACGAGAACGCCCCCGAAGTGCGCCGGCATGCGAACGGCGACATGGTCATGAGCGGACGGACCGAGATCGACCAGCTCAATGAGGAATACAAACTGACCCTGCCGGAAGGGGAGTACGAGACCGTTGCGGGCTATCTGCTGGACCACCTCGACCGCTTTCCCCAGGAAGGCGAGGTCGTCAGCATCGGCCATCTGGAATTCACGATCCTTAAAGCCACTCCCAAGAGTATCGATTACATCAAGCTGAGACAGGTCCCGGCGGTGAAATGACATGAAGCAGCTCGACCGCTATATGCTCCGGCAATACCTCCGTTCCTTTTTCTTCATCATGCTGACCTTCATCTGCATCTTTCTTCTGGTGGATCTGGTGCAAAAGATCGCCCAGTTCCTGGACAATAATCTTTCCTTTGCCGAAGTGGCGCATTACTACGGACTGATGATCCCCTGGATGCTGCACTGGTGCTTCCCGGTTTCCGCCCTGCTGGCGGTCGTGTTCTTTTTCGGTCAGACGAACAAGTTCAACGAACTGACGGCCATGAAGGTCAGCGGACTGAGCCTGTACCGCCTCGCCCTGCCCTTTCTCATCTTCGGGGTGCTCCTGAGCCTTTTCTCATTTTTCTTTGAAGATCTCGTCGTCGTGCCTGCCCAGCAGGAGGTCACGGAATTCATTGAGAACAACATGAAGCTGACCGAGAAAAGCAGCGAGCAGAAGATCCACCGCCAGGTATATTTCCAGCTTCCCGACCACTATATTTTCACCATTCAGCGCTATAATATCACCAACGGCCGGGGACGCGGCGCCGGACTGCACAAGGTGATCGACGGAAAGATCGTCGAACGCCTGGACGCGGACCACGTCCATTGGCGCGAAGCGGATGAAACATGGATGCTCCTGAACGTGCAGAAGCGCCTCTTCAGCGAGGATAACGAGGTTTTCAGCAAGCACGATACGCTGATCCTTTCGCTGGACGTCAGTCCCCGCGAACTGCGCCAGAAAAGCGTCCGGCCCGAGGACATGACCTTCGGCCAGCTGAAGGGCTTTATCGGCCGTTCCCGCCAGCTGGGCATGGAAACGAAGCGCTGGGAGACCAATCTCTATTTCCGGACCGCGATGAACTTTTCCTGCTTCATCGTGATCCTGATCGGCATTCCGCTGGTAACCTTTCAGCGGCGGTCGCGCGGTTACGGCGGCGGCGTGGCGGCAAGCCTGCTGCTCCTGTTCAGTTTTTACGTAATGCTGACATTCGGGAAAGTGCTGGGGATCGCGGGGGAGGTCGCGCCCTTCTGGGCGGTCTGGACCCCGAACCTGTTCTTCATCCTGACGGGTACCCTGATGCTGCTTATTGTAAAAAAATGATACGCACTTCCCTTTAAATAGACTATATTCGGGCGGTTTTAGCGGGAGGTGTCTATGACCGAAAAAGAACTCATCACAAAGAAAAATGTCGGCGACTATTTCATGATCGTTTTCGGTGCGGCGATCATGGCGGCGGCGCTGATGTTCTTTCTCATTCCGAACAAAGTATCCGCAGGGGGCGTCTCCGGCCTGGCCACGATCCTCTACCATCTTCTCGGCTTGCCGGCGGGCATGACCATGCTTGCCCTGAACATCCCGCTCTTTTTGATCGGGGTCAAAATATTCGGCCGTAAGTTCGGCATGAAAACCCTGTGGGGCATCATCTGGATCTCGCTGTTTTCCGATCTCTTCGACGTGATCCTGAAACTGCCGCCGGC
>CALMFL010000177.1 GCA_937862595.1 uncultured Fidelibacterota bacterium | reverse complement strand
GCTCGAGCGCATCCGCATTTCATCCATTGAAATGAACACGCTTTCCGATGAGCTGATCCGCCATGTCGGCGCGTCCGAAAAGATCATGCCGCATTTTCATCTTTCCCTGCAGTCGGGTTCCGATACGATCCTGAAAGCCATGAACCGAAAATACCTCACATCGGATTTTACCCGGAAAATGGAAACGATCCGGAAATATATTCCCGATGCCTCTGTCGGCACCGATGTCATCGTCGGGTTCCCCGGTGAAAATGACGCGCTGTTCCGTGAGACCCTGGACTATATCAGCGATATGGAATTTTCCTATCTGCATGTGTTCCGCTTTTCCGCGCGCCACGGAACGCCCGCGGCAACCCTGCCGAAACAGGTCCCCGAAGCGGGACGGAAAGCCCGGGCGGCGATCCTGGAAGATACGGACCGAAATCTTCGCCAAACCTATGCGTCACGATTTTTCGGCACCGCCCAGCCGGTACTGTGGGAACGCTGCGAAGAGGGCGTCTGTTACGGCCTGACACCGCATTATCTTCATGTAAACGCTCCGGGCGAACCCGGATGGCGCAATACGATCTCTACGCTGGTCCTGCAGGCGGATCATCTGCCGTCCGAAAACGGATAAGGGCTTGCCCCTGAACGCCCGTCCGACGGCTTACGCAGACTTCCTTTAACCGGGAGAAGCATATGACAACCATTGCTCTGTTCTGTTTCAGCGGTACCGGCAACACGCGCTGGCTCTCCGGAACGCTTGCGTCCCGGCTGAGGGACGGCGGCGCCGATGTCGACCTGTTCTCGCTCGAGGATGCCTTCACGCTCACAAAACGCTACGACCGTTATCTTCTCGCCCACCCCGTTTACGGCGCACACGTTCCCCGGATCGTGATCGAAAAGGTCCAGACGCTGCTTTCGGGGGACCGTCACGTCTCGGTGATCACCACCTTCGGCTATGTCGACGCGCTGGGCTATTTTGCCGAAAAGAAGGCGCTCGGCAGACCGGTGGACGCCTACTATCATGTCAGGATGTTCAACAACATCACAACGCCCGAAATGAAGGTGCCCGTCAAACCGCCCGAAAAGCGTCTGGAAGCCAGAGCGCGTCTGGAGACCCGGATCGGCAGGATCGCCGCATCGATCCTGAGCGGCCGGCGGAAGATCGAGGGGATCGGTCCCCAGCTGCTGGCGGGGATCGGCGTACGGAAGCATTTTCACGAAAGGATTCAGTCCTTTTACCGGACGCTCGGCACCGATCAGGACCGCTGCACCCGCTGCGGCCTGTGCATCCGGGAATGCCCGACGCATTCCATCGAAGACCGGGACGGCGTCTTTTCCTTTCACGCCACCTGCACGGCCTGCATGCGCTGTTACAATCATTGTCCCGTTCAGGCGATCACGATCAGCGGGGCGTATGCGGATCCCGAAACATTTCCACGTTACCGCGGACCCTGGGAGTAAAA
>CALMFL010000176.1 GCA_937862595.1 uncultured Fidelibacterota bacterium | reverse complement strand
GAGGTATGCGGACATAAAGGGGGACAAGGCCGTTGAGCTGGGTCGTTTTGTGAAGCCAGAGACTGTCCGCTATCCAGACGCCCATAAAAAGGACGAAAAGGATCAACTGCCCCGTATCTCCCGCCTTATGTTCGCCGATCAGGTCCGGGCGGCTGTGCCTGTGTTTTCCCATGCGCTTGTCCTTTTTTTTTATCCCAGGGCGACATCCAGCAGCATCATGGTCGCAAATCCCAGCATGGCGCCGATGCTGGACCAGTCCGTCTCGTTCCCGCGCTGCGATTCGGGGATCAGTTCTTCCACGACCACAAAGATCATGGCGCCGGCCGCAAAAGCCAGTGCGTAAGGCAGAAGGGGTGTGATCTTCAATACCAGCAGGGCCCCCAGCACGCCGGCAATGGGCTCGACAATTCCGGACATCTGTCCGTAGTTGAACGCCTTCCAGCGGGACATGCCTTCCCGTCTGAGGGGAATGGAAACCGCCGCGCCTTCGGGAAAGTTCTGAAGGCCGATGCCGAAAGCCAGGACCATCGCGCCGGTGAGAGTGCCGATCCCGGGGTTGTGGGACAGGGCGCCGAAAGCAACCCCGACGGCAAAGCCTTCGGGAATGTTATGCAGGGTAATGGCGGACACGAGCAGGACGCTCCGCTGCCAGGACGTTTTTATGCCTTCGGCCTTTTCGGTCGGCAGTCCCAGATGCAAATGCGGCAGTATGTTGTCGATCAGCAGAAGGAACGCGCCGCCGAGCAGGAACCCGACCACCGCCGGGACCCAGGGGGTTTGACCGTTCGCTTCCGCCATGTCGAGCGCCGGCGCAAGAAGCGACCAGAAAGACGCCGCGATCATCACACCGGCCGCAAATCCCAGCATAGCGTTCAGGACCTTCTTGTTGATGGATTTGAAGAAAATGACCATGAACGACCCGGCAGCTGTCATGAACCAGGTAAAAAGCGTCCCGAACAGCGCCAGCAGGATAGGATCATAGGTTAAAAGTTTTTCTATCATAAGCGGCTTCCCCGATTGTAACCTTATTTAAGCTTTAAAATATAAAACATTTTGTGACAAAAAAATATATTCCTCAGGCTTATGGATCATTTTCCCGAACATATGGCATCCATGACCCGGCTGGTGCGTGCGGCGCTTTCTCCGGTGCTGGGGCAGGTCCCTTCGCCGCGCAATTGGGCAATGATCGTCCGGATCAGAGGTTCCTGAATATGGACGGGCAGGATCATCTTTTCGCGCAGGACCGCTCCGGAACTCAGGGTGCCTTCGATGCGGGCATGCGCGAAGGTGGAAAATCTCAGTTCGCCTTCGTTACCGCTGACCGTGATCGTGTCCTCCTCTTCCCCCGCCGGGGACACAAAACTCCATTCCCCGACTCCGTGAATGTTCCGGTCGAAGTCAAATTCCGCCCTTACGGTGTCTGCGGGTTCATAATAGCCGGCGAGATTGCGCGCGCTGCCCTTCACTGTGCGGACGGGACCGAAGAAATAGTCCGTCAGGTCCAGCTGGTGGGAGGCCAGATCATGGAAATGGCCCCCGCCGGAAACGGCGGGACGAATGCGCCAGTTGCTTTCCGCAGCTGCGATGTCGTCCGGGCGGGCGGAGCGGATGAAACGGATCGTTACGCTGCGCACCGTCCCGATGGCCTTTGCATCAAGCAGTTCTTTAATACGCAGAAAATGGGGGAGTCTCCGGCGGTAGTACGCGACAAAAAGCGGCACGTCCGCTTCGTCGCAAGCCTTGATCATGTTCCTGCATTCCCCGTAGTTACGCGCCATGGGTTTTTCCACATAGACCGCTTTTCCGGCCTTCGCCGCCCGCAGCGCATAGGGCTCGTGCGTGTCCGGCGGGGTGGCGATGTAGACGGCATTGATCTCCGGATCACGGAATATCGCTTCGCTTTCCGTCGTCCAGTTGGGAATACGGTGCCGTTCGGCAAAGGCGCGGCAGGCGCCGGCATCGCGTCGCATGACGGTTTTTACCCGTGAATGCGGAATGATCGTCATGGCGGGCATGCTCTTTTTTTCACACACAGCACCCGCGCCGATCACGCCCCATACAATATCCTGAAGACGCTTCATGGTCAGTTGCCCGGGGTATCTTCCGTGTCTTCCGGGTCCCGCAAATCCATCAGGATCCCGCCGTATCTGGCGGCTGTTTTGTTGTAGATCCAGAAGGTCAGACGTGAAAAAAGATAAACCAGGATGAAATTGAAAAGAGGGAGCAGGATATAGGTCACGCCGACCGTTTGGGCATAGAGCGATTTCCCGAAGTAACCCCAGATAAGCACAACAACCCCGATCAGTGAGAAGATCAGAGAAATGAGTGTCGTGGTGACGGCAAGAATTTTTGCCGTTTGCTTCGGGTTAACGGATACGATCTCTTTGTTCATGGCGTTGATCCTTTCTTGATACTATGAGAGAACTTTGCTGATCTCCGTGAAAAGGACAACCGGGTCAATGGGCTTGGATACGTAGCCCTGGCACCCGGCATTGAGGCAATGTTCCTTTTCGTCTTCCAGGGCATAGGCGGTCTGCGCGATGACTTTTGTTTTATATCCCGCCTCTTTGATCTCTTCCAGACATTCGTAGCCGTCTTTCCGCGGCAAATTGATGTCAAGCAGGATGAGGTCGGGGTCCCGCTCTTTCAGCGTCTTCATCAGCGCTTCACCGTCGGGCGCATGGATGATCTCCGCCTCCGTGTCTTTCAGGAATTCCCTGATCAGGAAAAACGAGGCGATATCGTCTTCGGCGATCACTACATGTTTTCCCGAAAGATCGAGTTTATAGCTGCCCGCGGAGATTTCTTCCTTGTTTTCTTTTTCTGCTCTTTTCAGCGGAAGGGTAAAGTGGAAGGTGCTTCCGCGCCCCCGTTCGCTCTCGAACCCTATTTTTCCTCCAAGCAGTTCAATGATGCCCTGCGATATGCTGAGGCCAAGGCCCGCCCCTTCGTGAAAACGATCTTCCTCCGCCTGGCGGAAGCGTTCAAAAATGATCGCTTTCTTTTCTTCTGCGATCCCGGCGCCGGTATCTTTCACCTGAACGGTCATCTGCAGGTTTCCCCCGTTTTCCTTAATGCTGCAGCCCAGCTCAATATACCCTTTGTCGGTGTACTTAAGGGCATTCTCCAGAAGATTGTCGATGACCTGCTGAAGGCGGTGATGGTCCGTCTCCACAATGAGGTCCCGGTAATCCGGCGGAAAGAACCCTTTTACCTCTACGCCGGGTTTTTCCCTGAGCAGAGGATTGTTCCTGAAGGTTTCAAGGCTTTGATTGTAGATATCATAGACCTGGCAGGGCTGCGCAATAACGGACAGCTGCTTGGCTTCCAGCTTTGAAATATCGATAATGTCGTTGATGATGTGCATCAGCCGGCCGCCGGAGTTGCGGATCATGGCAGTAAAATGCTTCTTCTTCTCGGGGCTGATCCCCTCATTTCCCAGAAGGTCCGCAAAACCCATGATGGCGTTCATCGGGGTGCGGATCTCGTGGCTCATGTTCGAAAGGAAGATGGATTTCAGCCGGTCGCTTTCTTCGGCTTTTTCCTTGGCCAGCATCAGCTGGCGTTCGGTTTCCCGGATATGAGTGACGTCGTTGATAAAGTTCAGGGTCGCGGGCTTCCCCTCCCAGTCGATCTGGACCGTGTTCTGTTCAAACCATCGGACCTCCTTTTCAGGGCCGGCCAGAACACGGTAGGAATAGAAGGAGCTCTTCAGCGGCTTTCTTTTCATATTGTCCCAGTGCCGCGCCATCAGCCGGTCCCGGTCTTCCGGGTGGATCATGTCCTGAAACGGAAAGTTCAGGATCTTCTCTTTGCTTGTACCGAAGATCTCAAGGGTCTTGGGATTTGCAAAACGGATAAACCCGTCCTGAGCCACTACGATGGCGTTGTCGGCGTTCTCGACCAAAATGCGGTATTTTTTTTCGCTTTCGTCTTTTTCCTTCTGCATTTCCGTCAGCGAATGGCGTTTCATCATGATCAGGCCGAGCAGCGCCGTACCGGGCGTATAGATTAGGAAAAGAGGCAAAAAGATCGTCCGGAGCGTCGGGAGGCGGCTCCCTTCCGGCAGCAGCATGACGCAGAGCATCATGGCGACGTGTACGGCAAGCCCCAGGAAATACAGGTTGAACACGGGTTTCCGTATGTTTTTCAAGGGGAAATACTTCCTCCACAAAATGCCGATAAGACCGGAACTCAGGATGGTGGCCAGGCCCATCCAGATGCCGCTGCCGCCCATATAGACACGGTAAGCCCCGGTGACCGCCATGGCGATCAGGGTCGGGACCGCTCCGAAGAACAAGCCTGAAATGGACAACAGAATAGTGCGCGTATCAAATACCAGTCCCGGTCCGAGAACCCAGGGGGTATACATCAGGAAGAGACCTATCAGGCCGATCATGAATCCCGCCAGCAGCTTCCCGGGGACGGTGCGCATCTGTTTATTTCTTACCCACACATAATCATAGATCATGCTGAAGAGAAGCAAAACCGCAATATTCTGGATTAATCCGATGAAGATCGACTCTCTCATTCCCTATCCTCCGCATTGTGTTTTAAAAATATTCATAAATCCTTCGATTTCAAAGGGTAAATATCAGCCTGGCCGGCGAGCCGGTATTATTTTATAATCTCAACTTGCAACTCAATGGATTTTCTTGTAAAATCGAGCGTTTAAGGCGGGGTTAGCGATGCATTTCTTATTTCAAACGGACTGGGGACTGTTTTTTGTTTTTACGGTTGCGATCCTTGCGATCCTCGCCGTTGCGGACGTGTTCCTGAAATTGCTCAAGATCCATCCGCACCACACACGCCGGCTGGTGCACATTCTGGTCGGCTGTCTGGTCTGCACCGCTCCCTTCATTTTTGACTCGCGCATCCCGGTGCTGGTGATCGCGCTGATCTTTGCGGTCATGAACTACTTCGCTATCCGGTTCAAGCTGATCCGAAGCATTCACGAAACGGACCGCGTTTCTTACGGCACCGTTTATTTCCCCATTTCTTTTTTCATTCTGGTGTTCTGGTTCTGGGATAAAGATCCCGCGATCCTGCTGACCGCCATGCTGATCATGGCCTTTGCGGACCCGGTGGCGAGCTGGGTCGGGGAATCCCGCAGAAAACCTCTGTTATTCACGATCCTGACGGAGAAAAAATCCCTGCAGGGAAGCACCGCCATGTTCATTACCGCCCTGATCGTCGCCGTGCTGAGCATGAAAGGCTTCAGGGGATTGTTCGGCGACCCGATAAGCTGGCAGACGGCCATCCTGTTCGGTTTTTTCACCGCGATCTACTCCGCCGGCGCGGAAACGATCTCGCATCAGGGCACGGACAACCTGATGGTCCCGATCGGCGCCGGGATCATGCTTGACGCGTTGTATCACAATACCCCCGACCTGCAGTTCCAGCTGATGCTCTGGATGGGCGTTACGGTGCTGATCGCCTGGCTTGCCTACAAGACCCGCTCCCTGAATCTGTCCGGCGCCATGGGGGCCTGGCTCCTGGGCACGGTGGTTTTCGGGATCGGCGGGCCCGCCTGGATGATCCCGATGGTCATTTTCTTTGTGTTCTCCACCGCCCTGAGCAAGATCGGGAAAAAACACAAAAAGAAACTGGAGACGGTATTCGAAAAAACCGGGAACCGGGATATTTACCAGGTCTTTGCCAATGGCGGCGTCGCCATGATCGCGACCATGTTTTGGCACTTCATTACTCCCGAATGGGAATTATGCGGGATCCTGTTCTATCTGATCTTCCTGTCCGCTGTTGCGGCGGCGACCGCCGACACCTGGGGCACCGAGATTGGCGCGTTCAGCCGGCGCGAGCCGGTCAGTATCCTGACCGGGAAACGGGTTCCTTCGGGAACCTCCGGAGGCCTGACCCTGCTCGGGACCGCCGGGGCGCTGACGGGGTCCTTCCTGATCGCGCTTTCGGGCATGCTGGCCCTGAAATGGTTCGCGGGCATCACGCTTGCTCCGGGCGTTCTGTGGGCTATAACTGCCGCCGGACTGTTCGGATCGCTGGCGGATTCCTTTCTGGGCGCGACCGTGCAGGCTCAATACCAATGCCCCACCTGCCATAAGATTACTGAGAAAACACATCATTGCGGCAACGAGAACATCCCCAGGGTGCACGGCCACCCCCTTATCAACAACGATGCCGTCAATTTTTTCAACACCCTTGCGGGCGGCCTGGCCGGCGGCCTGATCTACCTTCTATTCTATTGATCGGAGCCCTATGAAAAAGATCATCAAGATCCCTTTTGCGAATTTTTATGAAGATGCCTCATTTTCCTCTCAGATCGTGACCCAGGGCGTGATGTGGGAGATCGCAGCGGTATTGGATGTCCGCGGAGACTGGGTCCGGCTACGGCTTCCCGACGGCTACGAGGGCTGGACGCAGAATTTCTCCACCCTGGACCTCAGCGAGGCGATGGAGTCCCAAATCGGCACCCTGCTGCGCGTCAGGATCCACACGCCGCATCTGGCGATCCGTTTTCAGTCCGGGGTCGAGGGCCCGCGCGATGCCGTCGCCGCCATGGGGGCTGCATTTCCCTATTTCAGGGAGCAGGACTGCCGTTACGAGGTGATGATGCCCGACGGGAAACACGCCTATCTGCATCAGGAAGCGCTGCCGGACCTCGGCCCGCGCGAGATCATCCTCCATCTTGCCGCCCGATTGCTGGGCACGGCCTATTTCTGGGGCGGAAAGACCGAGAACGGCTGCGATTGTTCCGGGATCACCCAGCTCTCTTTCGGATTGGCGGGGATCGCGCTTCCCCGGGACGCCAGCCAGCAGATCAAGGTCCTGAAAGAACACCCGGTCAAACTCTCCGAAGCCGAACCCGGCGATCTGGCCTTCTTTCAGAACGACAACGGGCGCATCACGCATGTCGCGATCATGCGCAACACGCCCGAATTCATTCATTCATCCGGCGAGGTCAAGCTGAACAGCTTTGATCCTGCCGCGCCGCACTACTCTGAAAAACTTGACCGCATGCTGGAAGGCATTTATTCGATCAGGATGCTTATCGGAAAGGAACTATCATGAAAGCTAAGGTCTGTCTGACCGGGATCAAGCCCACCGGCATTCCCCATATCGGAAATTATTTCGGCGCCATCAAGCCGGCCATCGAACTGGCGGCGCGTTATGAAGCCCGTTATTTCATCGCGGACTATCATGCCCTGAACACCCTGAAAGATCCGGTTTTACTCAAGGAGCTTACCTATAAACTTGCCGCCACCTGGCTGGCCTGCGGTTTGGATCCCGACACCATGCTGTTTTACCGGCAATCCGACATCCCGGAGACTTTCGAGCTGACGACCATTCTGATGGCCTTCACATCCAAGGGCCTGATGAACCGGGCTCACGCCTACAAGGCCTGCGTTCAGGAGAACACCCAGGCGGGAAACGACCCCGACGCGGGCGTCAATATGGGCCTTTACACCTATCCCGTCCTCATGGCCGCGGATATTCTTCTTTTCAACACCAATCTTGTCCCCGTCGGGAAAGATCAGAAACAGCACGTGGAAATGGCGGCGGATATCGCGCAATCGCTTAACTTCGCTTACGGAAAAGACCTCCTTACCGTTCCCGAACCCGTCATCAGCGAAACGACCCAGGTCGTCGCCGGCCTGGACGGACGCAAGATGAGCAAAAGCTACGACAATGTCATCCCGTTGTTCATTCCCTCCAAACAGCTCCGCAAGATCGTTATGAAGATCGTCACGAACAGCCAGGGCGTCGACGAACCGAAAGATCCCGACGACGCCCACGTTTTCAGTCTGTATCAGCTGTTTGCCGCTCCCGAAGAGCAGGCGGCCGCCCGCGAGCGCTATCTGGCCGGCGGCATGGGCTGGGGACAGGCGAAGCAGGAGCTCTTCGAGGCCATGGACGCCTATCTCGCGCCTATGCGGGAAAAATACGAGCGCTTCATGGAAGATCCGTCCCGCATTGAGCGGATCCTGAAAGAAGGGGCGGAGAAAGCCCGCCCGATCGCCGATGCGACTGTCCGACGGGTGCGCAAAGCCATCGGAATGAATTGACCGAACGTATATTTTTTTTAAAAATTTAAAAAACTTGCCTCAAGTTTTTGTCGCTTCTCTTGTCAATAGCTAAAACTATATTTGTGTCTATTGTCACCAAATAAAGCCTTTCATTTCCACTTGATACCAATTGTGTGATTTTTGTCACTATTTTAATAAAAACTTGCCTCAAGTTTTTAAATACCCCACACACATAAAAAGGGCACAATTCATGTGCCCCTTTATCTTGCTGCGTTATGCCCGGCGTATAATTACTTCATGAGGATCATTTTCATGGTCCTTACATCATTCCCGGCGACCAGACGGTAAATATAGATGCCGCTGGGCAGATCGGCGGCATTGAAGCGGACCGTATACTGTCCGGCTTCCTGGACCCCTTCGACCAGCGTCCGGACCGGGGTTCCGTTCAGGCTGAATACGTTCAGCGTGACCTTCCGGGATCCGGGTAGATGATACCGGATCGTGGTCGCGGGATTGAAGGGGTTCGGGTAGTTCTGTTCGCAGACGAACTCCGCCGGCACACCGGTATCGATCCCGGTCTCGCTCACCCAGATGTCCAAAGCACGTGAAACGGTGTCCCCTTCATTGTCTTCCGCCGTAAAGGTCACGGTCTCGGTCCCGAGATAATCGGCGCCCGGCCGGATCTCCACAAGCGAATCGCTTTGCGCGGTGATGCTCAGGTTTGCGCTGTTGCCGCTCCAGCTGAAGGTCAGCGGGTCGCCGTTGGGGTCGCTGAACAGGGTGGTCAGATCGAATACCGTTGCGGCGTTTTTCCGTACGTCCAGGGTGTCCCTGTCCCCCGCCGCGACCGGCGCGTCATTGACGACGCGGATATAATTCTCCTTGCTGGCCAGGGATTGCCTGTCCCCTTTGCTCACGGTCAGGGAGACGGAATAGACGCCCGAACTCAGATAGGTGTGAACCGGCTCTTTTTCATAATAGAAATTGCCGTCGTCGCCGAATTCCCAGATATAGGTGTCGGCCGTGTCGGGTTCCGAAACCGTTGTGTTCATAAAATGAACGGTCAACGGCTTGGATCCGGCGGTCTGCGCCGTATGGAAGCCCGCCGCCAGACCGGTATCCAGCGCCGAACTGATCCGGAAATCATCGATGCACCAGTATTTTTCATTGGCGCCGCGATAATTGAATTTGAATTTCACGTCACGGAAGCCCGCGACTTCAACACTCAGGTCGATGTCGACGATCTCGGGATCGGCCGTGTTCGCGGTCCATCGCCGCGCCTCGTACCAGGTCGTTCCGTTGTTGACGGTATACAGTATCCGCGCCAGCGTGATGGCGGTGACCTCGAGCTTGTGTTCAAAATGGAGCAGGACGGAACGGCTCAGTCCGAAATTATAGGATTGCGTGATCAGTTCGGCGTCGATCTGGGAAACGGCTCCCGCGTGCTCGCTGTCCATGATCATGAACCCGTTCCCGGCCGTGCTGGCGCCGAAGGTGCGATTTTCGGGGTTTTCGGTCGAAAAGGTTCCGGTCCCGTAGCGGTCGAAAATGACCCATCCCTCCGGAAGGCCGTCCGCAAAGTCGGTCGCATAGAAGGGCGGCGAGGCCGTGACGGCGGAAGCGCTGATCTTGTCGGAATAGGTGTAGGCGCTGTCGTTGAAAGCGAAAAGGCTGTAATAGTGCGTCGTGCCGGGAGCAAGACCGGTGTGATAAAAGACCGAATCGATCCCTTTATAAATTACCGTGCCCCCGGCCACGCTTTCACCCGTCCGGTATTCCGTCAAATTATCGGGGTATCCGATAGCGTTGCTGGTTGACCATATCATGATCACGGAATCCGCGGCGCTGTTCAGGGACCAGGATATCCGCACGGAATCATAACCGAAGGCGGTCGCCTCGAGGTCTGCCGGCGCTTCCACCTGCGTATCGCCGAAATTGAAAGAGATCACGCCGGCGCTTTCCGTGATGTTCCGGATCGGACTGCGGCTGGGCTGACCCGCCCAGTCAAGCGCATTGGGCGTGCCGCTGTCGAGAAATTCCGTCTTGCCCGTGCTTCCCGGGAAAGGATCTCCGGAATTGATGTAGGATCCGGTGATATTGCCGAGGCCGTCCGCTTCTTCAAGGTCGAAAGCCTGATGATAGGGGTTGCAGTTGAGCGTGTTGTTGTTCCATGCGTTCCCGTACTGGCTGTCCACATGGAAGATCAGCAGGCCGTGCCCCGGAACGGCGGCATCCCAGCCGACCTTCTGACGGTTTTCCATCATAAAGAACTCGTCGCTGGTCGATGAGAAAAAATAGCGTGTTTCATTGTGGCTGTGCACGGGGTTAAGGGTCACGTGGCTTACGCCGCTCAGTTCAAGCGGTTCGGCCCATTTCAGGTACATGCGCGACCAGGCGTTAAAGAGGGGCGGACGTTTTCCCGCATCGTTCCAGGAACCGCCGGCCATGGCGTCCCAGCTTCCCAGTCCTCCGCAGTCGCCGCCGCTTTCGCCGTAATCGGTGTCGTAAAAATCCGGAAGTCCGCAGACGTGCCCGAATTCATGGCAGACGACCCCGATGCTGGTCCGGGTCGTTCCGGAGGTGCCGTAAAATTCCATGGAGGTGGAATAATCCCAGAAATATTTCCCGTCCTTGTACAGAGTGCTGGCATAATAGGCCGAACGGTGCGGCCAGATCGTGTTGGGGTCGGCGCCGCTGAAGCATTCGCCGTAACCGGCATAGATGATGTAAATGTTGTCGACGGTGCCGTCGTCGTTATTGTCATATTCCGCGTAATCCACGAGCGGGTCGGCAAGCGTGATGGCTTCCGACACGAACTGCTGGATATTCCCGTCGTCGTTCGCGCCGTAATAAGCGTAGCCCTGGGAAAGCGTGACCGGACCGACCACATCGAAATGCGGATCGAAGCGGTCAAACGAGGTGGCCTTGTAGTAGGCGTTCACCGAACCGTAGGCGCTGTTGTAGGTATAGTCCTTTGCATTCATCAGGCTGTCGAAATCCGCGGCCCGGTGCGTGAAGGTCACGTCGGTGAACTGCGCCAGGATCAGGAGAAATTTCTTTGGGCCCAGGGTCGGAAAATCCGTCTGATCAAAGGGTGACGCCGCCGGCGCCTGCAGGACCGTGGGCTGCGGGACGCTTGCCGGATAGACCGCATCGGCGGAAAACGTGTGCAAAAGTTTCCCTTCCGCTTGGCTCCGGTGAGCGGCATCGTGCGCCGCGATGCCGGAGAGAGCCGACTTCCCCTTTTTTTCGGGTACGGCATATTCAAAAACACCGGCGGTATTTTTCATGACCCGGTAGCCGTCCTGCGTTTCGTGCCAGGAACGGGTCTCGTCCCCCCGCAGGGTCACCGTCAGGGTGCGGCCGTCGGGATAGCG
>CALMFL010000175.1 GCA_937862595.1 uncultured Fidelibacterota bacterium | reverse complement strand
CCCGGCGCCATAAGCGCCGAGATCAGCCAGACGATCTCTAAAATGTATTCCGGCAATGCGCTTTTCGGCTTGCTATTTATCATTCTAACGATTCTTTTCATTATTTGGCGTTCAAGAGCCGTCATAAAAAAATACAGGACGAACCCGGTTCAAAGCGGATTGCTCGTTTCTGTTATCCCCGTATTGATGAGTCTGATGTTCATGATCGGCCGCGGATTTGACTGGTTCACCGTAGTCGAGATCATTCTTTATGCCGGTGCGGGATATCTTTCCGGAACGGTATTAAAGCCCGCATTATAAAAAATCCTTTTCCGAGAAATCCCGGACATTGCGAGTTTTGAAAACTTGATTATTGCCGCAAAACATCTTATCTTAGCGGGAATCATGAAATTCATATCTTTTGAACGATAAAGGGCGCGCCATGCAATCACTCGTCGAATACCTTAAGCTTTCTCCCGATACGCTGAATAAGCTGGTCCTCACCGCCGGCATTTTAATTGTCCTGACCCTGGCAAGATTTATCGGGAATTTCATTGTCAGGAAACGTATCCCGGACGATATGAAAGCCTATCATTGGCGTCGTGCGATCCTTTACATCTACACCTTCCTGCTGTTCCTGCTGATCGGGTCGATCTGGATAAAAGGGCTTCGTTCCCTGACAACGATCGTGGGTCTTGCAAGCGCCGGTATCGCGATCGCGCTGCACGATACCATCGCGAACCTTGCGGGATGGGTCTTCATTGTCTCACGCAAACCCTTTAAGGTGGGGGACCGGATCGAAGTCGATAAAATTATCGGGGATGTCATCGACATTCGCGTCCTGCAGTTCAGCGTCGTTGAATGCGGGAATTGGGTGGATGCCGAACAGAGCACCGGCAGGATCATCCACATACCCAACAGCAAGGCCATGCAGCAGCCGCTTGCCAACTACCAGATCGGATTTGAATACATCTGGAATGAGATCCCCGTACTGATCACATTCGAAAGCGACTGGAAAAAAGCGAAGAAGATCCTTGAAACCCTTACCGAGGAAAATGTCATGAAGCTTTCGGAAGGCGCTCAGCAGCAGATCCGAAAGGCGGCGAAAAAATATTTTATCCAGTACAATAAGCTGACTCCCATCGTCTATACCACGGTCAAGGACAGCGGTGTGATGCTGACCATCCGCTACATGGTCAATCCCCGCCAGCGCCGTTCGAGCGAACACCAGATATGGGAAGCCATTCTGGACGCTTTCTATCGGGAGAAAGACATCTCCCTGGCCTACCCGACGACCCGATTTTTTACCGAAAAACAGCATGAAGAAAGCGAAAAGCAGTAAACCGGAAGACGCATCATCAAGGTAACCGAAAGAATGACAGCTTAGCAACGGTTGCGCTGAGCCTTTTATTTCCCGGATTTTTTAAAGCCACTTTTTCCGTCTGAAAAAACGCAGCATGATCCCGGCGATCACCAGCAGGACCACCCAGAAGATCAGGTAACTGTATTTGAAATGCAGCTCGGGCAGATAATCGAAGTTCGTTCCGTAAATGCCCGCAATGAAGGTTAAGGGGATAAAGATCGCTGAAAAGATCGTCAGCACTTTCATGATCTCGTTCAGCCGGTTGCTGATCGTGCTATTGTAAATTTCCAGCTGATCGCTCAGCATGATACGGTACGTGTCGACCGCTTCCACCGCCTGTGACGTGATGTCCAGCAGGTCCTTAAGGAAGGGCCGGGTTTGTTTTTTAATATGGTCCGATTCAAGCCGGCTCAGAATAAAAATAAATTCCCGGGCAGGCCGGATCGATTTTCGCAGGTAGTTCATTTCCCGTTTATATTCATTGATCTTTTCCAGGGTGTGTTTTCCCGGGTTGTTGCTGAGCCCGTTCTCAAGATCTTCAATCTGCTCTCCGATCCTTTCAATAAGGAAAAAATAATTGTCGACGACCGAATCCAGCAGAGAATAGGCAAGGTAATCGGTGCCGGAATTCCTTATTCTCCCGATATTCTTACGTATCCGCTTGCGAACGGGTTCGAAAACATCCCCCGGCCGCTCCTGGAAGGTGATCAGGAAATTCCCTGCCAGAATGATGCTTAACTGTTCCGAAAGGAGACGGTTCTTCTTCACATCGTAGTGCATCATTTTGATCACGAAAAAGAGGTGGTCGTCAAATTCCTCCATTTTGGCCTGCTGTCCGGTATTGACCACATCCTCGGTGACCAGGGGATGCAGTCCGAAACCGTCGGCGATCGCCTTGATCTTCTCAATGTCGTGAACGCCGTTGACATTGATCCACGAGATCGTCGGAGTATCCTTCAGGTATGCCGTTTCGGCGATATCGGACGGGTCCCATTCCTTCAGGTCGGTTTTGGTGTAATCGATAACATGAATGCTTACTTCTTCCATTTTCTTTACACCGATAAACACCGGCTCTCCCGGTACCTGTCCGAGTGCGGCAGAACGGTTCTTTAAAAAACGTGCCATGTCCATCTCCTTCCGTCGATCGCAGATCCGGACGCTCCCGCAGGCCGGGATCCGCCCCGTTCTCGTGTTTTAAATGTTTTACGACGTATCTTAGGGATAATTCATGAAATAAATCAAGTTAATCTTGATCTTAAATATAAAATGCAGTGCGGTAAAATTATAGATCCGGAGAACACGCAGAAAGGAAGAGGGCGGGAATTGCCACAGGACCGTTTCATCGGCCGTATTCGAACCTTGAAAGAGATTCCCTGTTCCCGACACGTCTCCTGACCCGTTTCCCGGAATTTGCCTGAAGGGCGGCAGACGATATTTCGTGACGCGAAAGCGTATCAAAAGTGTTTTTTAGCGAAGGCGCGGCCGGAGTGGGATTTTAGATATTTTTCAAAACGCATTGCTTTTATTTTGGAATCGAAAGCAACAACCGTGATCAATTTCCAGGGATTGTACAGCCGGCTGTATTTCCCTTTGCCGGAATTGTGCTGTTGTAAACGTACACGCAGATCAGTGGTTAATCCGACATAATACTTTTTTTCATTTGTAATACTTTGAAGCATGTAAACATAAAAGAAATTATTCATTTGTCCCCCGATCAATGAATAATAAATCGGACAGGGCGTAGTCCTTGCCTGTGCGGCTTCGTTGCTCTAAAATAAGAGCAACTTCGCCGTCACCGGTCTTCGCAAACCTTCCGGTTTGACGAAGCCCGTGTGGAGGTGCCGGGAATCGAACCCGGGTCCAAAGCGGAGACCAACATGCTTTCTACGTGTGTAGATCCTTGACTGGTCTTGGTCGTTCCGGCTCAATGATCAAAACAAGGAACAACGCAGATCACTGTTTTTAACGCGGTTCACGTGATCACTGAACCGTGCGAGTCCGTAAATTGGCGCCCGCTCCGGGCCTACGAACAAAGCCCGGGCAGACGGCTGTCTAACTAATTAGGCAGCGTATGCAAAATTATCTGCATTTAAATTGAATCTCAGATTGATTAACGTGGGTTCCTGAATACCACGACACGCTTACATCCCGACCTGTCCGCCCTGTCGAAACCTTTACACCCCCATTTTCAAACAGCTGACAAATATAGGGTTTAACGTGTCCGAAGTCAATAGGTTGCAATTAAATATAACTATTCCGAAAGGGGGCGCGGGAACCCTTTTAAAACAAAAAGCGACAGCATGTCCGCTGTCGCTTTTGTATTTGAAATGAAGTCTTTGTTTATGAGCGCATCTGTTTTGCACAGATCTCCGCGGCTTTGATCAGGGGATAGGCGGCGGGAGATGCGGTAAGCATGGGCTGGGTGCCTATCTGAGCGACCAGCAGATCGTTCAGGGTCATGCCGCCCTGTATGGCAATGCCGATCACGTTGATCAGTTCTCCGCCGCTTTTTCCGGCAAAGATCTCGCCGCCCAGGACCGCACCGCTGCATTTCTGGACGATGAGTTTTACGGTCTGTTTGGACGTGTCGTTCAAAGAACCGGGATGGCGGTCGATACCGCTGAACGATCCCGTCACAATGTCAAAATTTTCTTTTCTGGCCATGCTTTCCGTTAATCCGGCCACGGCATAGGACATGGAGCCGATGCAGGTGGAATAAATGCCGATGGTCCCGCGGAAGGTATTTGACGTCGAAAGGGAATAAAGATTCAAGGCGGCGACACGGGCTTCGGCGCAGGCGGTAGAGGCCAGCATGATGGTGCTGGTCTTCCCGGTCGCAAAGTCATGCTTTTCCGCACAATCCCCTGCGGCATAGACATCCGCAACACGGGTACGCATATAACGGTCGACTTTGATAAATCCGTATTCATTCAGTTCAAGGCCTGCGGACGCTGCCAAAGCGGTGTTGGGTTTATAGCCGATGGAAAGGATCACGGCATCCGCTTCCAGTTCGCTGCCGTCATCCAGAAGAACTCCGGATACGGCGTCGCCGCCGGTGATCGAGCTTACCCTGGTGCGGGTCAACACCTTTACCCCGCGTTCTTTCAGCTGTTCCTCTGCCAGTTGAGAGAACTCGGGATCAAATGCCGTGCCCATAACGTGAGGCAGCACTTCGATCAGCGTGACATCTTTTCCTTTTTTCCTGAATTCATCCGAAAATTCAACCCCGATGAAACCCGCCCCGACAATAATGATCTTTCGGAAGCCGTCCATGCGGTTCACCATCTCATCGAGATAGACCTTGTTCTTGGGAACGGTAAAGACGTTTATCTTGTCTTTGCCCGGAAGGGATGAAGGTACGAAAGGAAGAGAACCGGTAGCAAAGATCAGTTTTTCATAAGAGATCGTTTCGCCTTTCTCCGTCGTGCAGTTCTTTGATTTAGTGTCAACGGAAAGAACGTCGTCCACTAAAATGTTCACGCCCAGTTTTTCAAGTCCGGCATCCGGTAAAATATTTTTATCCGTCGTTCCGACCGTCCCGAAGATGTAGGGGATCCCGCAGGGGATCATGACCTTTTCTTCCCGGCGGATGATCGTGACATCCTTGTCCGGGTTGTTGGATTTTGCCGTCAGGGCGCTGACAAGACCGGCCGCACTCCCCCCGATGATCAATACGTCTGTTTTCATTCTCTTCTCCTTCTAAGAAATATTTTAAAAAAATAACACGGATGTTAATAAAACAATTTACATAAACAAAATGGTTTAAAATATATTTTTCATGTCCTATCGTGCCGCAAAATGATTATATTTGAATTCAAATTTTGCTGAAAGGTGCGAATTTTTAAAAAGAAAAGAGGAAAAAACATGAAACGACCGATTGTTCTGATCATCATGGTCAGTATGATCCTTCCCTTCGCTTTTGCCGGAGAGATGGATCAGAGCAAACAGATCCCGACCCGTGATGAGATCCAGGAGCAGTACCGCTGGAACCTGGCGGATATTTATCCGACGCCCGAGGACTGGGAAAAAGATTTCGCACATGTTGAAAAAAACATCGACGTGCTGAAAAGATACAAGGGAAAGCTGGGCAAGTCCGCATCCAATCTTGAAAAATGTCTGAAAGAATCCGAAGAGCTGGAGCGGATGCTTGATAAAATGTACGTGGCGGCGCATTTGCTCAAGGACCAGGATACAAAGAATTCGGCAAGCCAGGCCATGGCAAGCCGGATCGCCAGCCTGAACCAGCGCTTCTATCAGGAACGCGCCTTTCTCTGGCCCGAACTCCAGACGATCCCCGAAAAGAAGCTGAATCAATTTGTTCAGTCTTCAGACTATCTGCAGCAATATCGCCATGCCTTTGACGACATGGTCCGCCAGAAGGAACATATCCTGTCGGAACGTGAAGAAGAATTGCTGGCCATGGCGGGCGATATGGCCGCGGAATTCAGCGGCGTGCGGGAAGCCCTGACCCAGGCGGACATCGTCTTTCCCCAGGTGAAGGACGACGAGGGAGACCTGATCGAACTTTCTTACGGACGCTATGCCGCGCTCCTTGAATCAAAAAACGCCGAGGTCCGCCGCAACGCCTTCAAGGGAATGTACGGCACCTTTGACAAATTCAAGAACACCAGTGCCGCCGCTTACCGCGGATCGGTAAAAAAAGACATATTCTATGCACAGGCCCGCGGCTATGACAGCTGTATCGAAATGGCTCTCGACGGGGACAACGTTCCGGTGGAAGTCTATGACAATCTGATCGCGACCGTACACGAATACATGGAGCCCCTGCATCGCTACATGAATCTCCGGAAGAAGATCATGGGCGTTGATGAACTGCATTTGTATGATACCTCTGTTCCGATCGTTGCCGAATCGGAAGTGAAGTACAGTTACGAAGAAGCCAAGAACATGATCATCGATGCGCTTGCGGTCATGGGCCCGCAGTTTCAGGAAGATGCAAAAAAAGCCCTGAACTCCCGCTGGGTCGATGTCTTTGAGACCCGGAACAAACGGTCGGGCGCCTATTCCTGGGGAACCTACGACACGCATCCCTACATGCTGATGAACTTCAACGGGACCCGGAACGACATGTTCACCCTGATCCACGAGCTCGGGCATTCCCTCCATTCCTACTATACCAACCAGCGGCAGCCCTATGCGACGGCCAACTATTCATTGTTCGTTGCCGAAGTCGCTTCCACCTTCCTGGAAAACATCCTGATGAACTATATGCTGCAGACCATCGAAGACAAGAATGAAAAGCTGTCCCTGCTCGACCAGTGGGCGGATAATATTCAGGGAACGCTCTATACGCAGGTGCTGTTCGCAGAGTTTGAACGCGAGGCCCACAGCCTGGCCGAACAGGGCATTCCGCTGACGGTTGAATCGCTGAGCAAGACATACTTTGACATTCTGAGCTCCTACTACGAAGGCGTCCTTGTTCTGGATGACGAATATGCCCTGACATGGAGCCGCATCCCGCACTTTTTCCGCCAGTTCTATGTGTACAAATACGCCACCAGCATCTGCGCTTCAACGGCGCTCAGTAAAAAAGTGCTGGACAAGGAACCGGGAGCCATGGAAAATTACATGGATTTCCTGCACAGCGGATCCAGCGACTACCCGATCGAACTGCTGAAAAAAGCCGGTGTGGATATGTCGACACCCGAACCTATCGCCAATACTTTGGAACTTTTCAACGATATCGTTACCCAGATGGAAGCGCTGCTGGCTAAATAAAACTGCTTCCCAAACAAATAAAAATGACGTATCTTAAAAATCCCGCGAGGAACACCGCGGGATTTTTAACTTACTTCAAAGGAGGAGTTTTTATGAAAAAGCAACTGGTATGCTTGTGCGTCCTTCTTGCCGCAGTTCCCCTTCTGTCTCAGGAAGAGCCGGTAAATCCCTGGAAACAGGGCGGTCAGGGAGCCCTTAATTTTTCTCAAACCGCCCTGAGCAACTGGTCGGGCGGCGGGATGAACGCCCTTTCCCTGAACAGCTATGTGAACCTCCATGCAAATTATGCCAGGGACGCCATAACCTGGACCAATTCGCTTGAACTGGCGTACGGGATCGTGAATCAGGGGGGTGCGCTGCAAAAGACGGACGATAAGATCGACCTCGCCTCTCAGCTGGGATATAAGGCGATGAACCATTGGAATGTTTCCGGACTTCTGGGCTTTAAGACCCAAATGACGCCCGGTTACAGCGATACGCTGCGTATTTCCGCATTTGCTTCTCCCGCCTATCTGCAGGTGGCAAGCGGACTCGAATACAAGCCCAATGACGACATCAGCCTTCTGATCGCTCCGCTCAGCGGCAAAATGACCTTCGTGCTTGATCAGCAGCTGTCGGATGCCGGCGCCTACGGCGTGGCG
Source organism: uncultured Fidelibacterota bacterium (assembly GCA_937862595.1). Lineage (GTDB taxonomy): Bacteria > Fidelibacterota > Fidelibacteria > Fidelibacterales > Fidelibacteraceae > M50B103. Next base: position 2,709 of record CALMFL010000175.1, on the reverse strand, counting down.
GCCGGGGAAAAAGTACGCGGGGAATTCGGCGGACTGATCCGCTTCGCCTTCCGGAAGACGCTGTTCGAAAACGTGGTGTTTCAAACCAAGTGTGATATCTTCTCCAATTACCTCGCCGATCCTCAATTCATGGATGTCAACTGGGATCTGATGCTGTTGATGAAGATCAATAAATTCATGTCGGCGAACCTTTCGACTCAACTGGTTTATGATCACGACTACAGCATCAATGTCCAGCTAAAGGAAACGATAGGCATAGGTCTGTCCTTCTCCTTCTAGGAGGGGGATCCGCAACGAAACAGCAGGAGTTGAACATGATCATCCGATCTTTATCGAAAGTACCTTCAGCACGGGTGGAAATGGAGGGCGTCAAGGGCGCCTTTCGCCAGGTTCCCATCGGCAGGGCGGAGGGAACGCCGCATTTTTCCGTCCGGGTTTTCACGCTCGAACCCGCGGGTTACACGCCCTACCACGCGCATGAATCCGAACATGTCAACTACATCATATCCGGATCCGGCTTTCTTGTAGACGAGAAGGGGAATGAACATCCCATAATGCGCGGAGATTTCTGTCTTGTATCGCCGTGGGAGAAACACCAGTTCAAAAACGATTCCCCGGAAAACGATCTCGTCTTCATGTGCGCCGTCATGAAAGAATTCGAATAGGAGAAAAGATGAAACGCAGCACAATGTTAATATGGGTCCTCATGTTGATCCTGGCGGGATGCGGCAGTGTCTCTCAGTCGGTAAAAAAGACCGGCACTTCCTCGTTCAACCGCATGATGCGCGATATCGATGCGCTGGTCAATGACGAGACCTTTTCGCACGCGCATTGGGGTGTGCTTATTAAGTCCCTTGATAACGATGAGATCTGGTATTCCCATAATGCCGAACGTCTCTTTATGCCCGCGTCGAACAATAAGATCCCGTCAACCGCCCTGGCATTGAAGGTCCTGGGTCCGGAATTCAGGTTTGAGACTCACGTCATGAGCAAGGGCGCGATCACAGACGGTGTCCTGAACGGCGATCTGGTTGTGTGGAGCAACGGCGATCCGACGATGTATGAGCGGTATCTGGGCGATTCCCGGGCTGTTTTCCATGCCTGGGCGGATACCCTGAAAACCCAGGGAATACGACGGATCAACGGAAATATCATCGGCGACGACAATGCCTTTGACGAGGAATATCTGGGCGAAGGCTGGGCCTGGGATTATCTTCAGGTATGGTATGCCGCTCAATTCGGCGCGCTGCAGTTCAACGAAAATTACGTTGATGTCAAGATCGTCGCTTCCGCCGACATGAACGGTTCGGTCGAACTGATCCCGAATTGTCCGAGTTCGTATTACACGCTGATCAACGAGATCAATGTTGTGCAGGACGGTCCCAATCGCATCAGCATGGATCGCGAACCGAATTCAAACGTGATCACCTTCAGCGGCCAGGTGCGCGCCGGCGCCGACACCCTGGAACGGACGCCCACGATCCACAACCCGACAAAATTCTATGTGCATGTTTTGAAAGAAGTTCTGAAGGAAAAGGGAATTGCCGTCAGCGGCGAAGCGCTCGATTGCGACGAACTGCCGCAATGGGAGCATGCCCCGCTGGATCCCCGGTATACGGAACTGGCACGCTATTATTCGGCCCCCCTTTCCGAGGTGGCGGCCCGCCTGATGAAACGTTCCCAGAACATGTACGCGGAAACCATGCCCCGGGTCGTCGCCTGGAAGCAGACCGGCCTCGGATCGATGGATGCCGCGCGAACGATCATGGATTCGGTTTTTACCGGGTTCGGCATCGAGCCCGGATCCTGGGTGTATGCGGACGGCTCGGGACTGACCCGCTATGACTATATCAGTCCCGGGATAATTATCAAGATCCTTGAAGGAATGTATGGCAGCGCCTGTAAGGATGTATGGATGTCGGCATTTCCCGTTGCCGGCGTGGACGGGACCCTAAAAAACCGTATGAAAGGCAGTCCGGCGGAAGGGCGGGTCCTGGGGAAGACCGGGACCATCGCCAATGTCCGCGGCTTGAGCGGCTATACGCAAACGGCTTCGGGCGAGACGGTCGCCTATTCGTTCCTGGTGAACGGGCACCTTGTCAACGACGCCGAAACGGAGCGCATCACCGACAGCATTCTGAAACTCATCTGCAGCTATAAATAAGCATGTAATACCAGACCGGATCGGCAGATGCAAAAAACCACCCCGGAAGCCTACGGTAAGTTAGAAGGCTGATAGCTAACAGCAAACGGCTTACAGCTTACAGCTGATGGCTAACAGCTGATTGCTAAAGGCTAAACGCTGATTGCTTAGCGCTGTTCGCCGTATCAGATTTCCGCCAAAGGCAGCTGCACGGTGAAAACGCTCCCTTTTTCGTACTCGCTTTCCACCAGGATCTTCCCCCCGTATTCGTCGACGATCTTTTTCAGGATCGTGGTCCCCAGTCCGGTTCCGCTGATCTGGCGGGTATAGCGGTTCTTAGCGCGGTAGAATTCCTCGAACAGACGTTCCTTGTCTTCTTCTTTCATTCCGATGCCGGTATCCCTCACACGGAGGCTCAGGAATGGACCGGTGCGAGAGGCGATCACGTCAATGTCGCCCTTGTCCCTATTGTATTTGATCGCATTGGAAATGAGGTTCGTATAGACCCTTCGGATCTCTTCCCGATCCGCCCGGATGAAAAGGCCCTCTTCAATATCCACCTGCAG
>CALMFL010000174.1 GCA_937862595.1 uncultured Fidelibacterota bacterium | reverse complement strand
GGCCGAACTGCTGCTGCCGTGGTAAACGCTCCGGACCGTGGCGATCGTCCCGATGGCGCCGTTTTCGGACAGGGTGACGATCTCTTCGGCGGCGCTCTGGAACTCCGGCGTGTCGGAGCGGCCCCAGCTGCAGGTCGCGGCCAGGATGAGCGGGTACTGCCGGTTGACCTTGAGCCGCACCAGGTCGCTCATGACGAAGACCTTTTCCTGCGTCCAGACGGTGGGATCGCCGTGGCCGTAAAAATTCACGAAGGAAACGCCGTTAAGGAAGGCTTCCATGATATCCTCCCGCGCGCCGTCCCGCCCCATGGTCTGCAGTTCGGTCACATAGCGCTCGGGGTATTCGGTCAGATAGACTTTTTTGGTCTGCAGGACCTTCGGAAAGAAATCCTGGTACAGGCGCTCGGAATCGCGGATAAAGGCCGTCTGGTCGATAAAGCTCGGCCCCTGGGCAAGGTCGGTCGGATCGTCCGCGACCAGCATGGCGTTCAGCTGCCATTCGCCCGGATTTTCCCTGTTGTCATATTCGATGATCTTGTCGACCACGGCGCGGACGTCCTCCAGGCTGTTCGCCGGGATCCTGCCGATGGCCATGTCGTTCGTGACGTCGTCCGGACCGCTGACCATGACGAAAATATCGTCGCAGGGCCACAGCACGCCCGTTTCGTAGAGGTAGGGAATATAGACGGGATCGGAGAAGATCCGGTTCTGATAGTCGTAATGGCCGTCCCCGAGCAGCAGCACGTAGAGCGGCTTGGGATCGGGCGCCTGGGCGTACATATTGCTTAAAAAATGCCAGATGGCGAAGGGGTCGCGGTTCCCGGCGTTGAACTGGCCGATGATGTCGGCATAGGTCTTCACCAGGGTGTTCAGCGGCTGAATGCTGCGCGATTCCTTATGCGCGGCCAGCCGGTTCGCCTCCCCGGCGAAGGCGTCGGGCGTAATGATGATCAGATCGACCTGCGCGGCATGGTCCGCGGTGTTGCGGGGCTTGAAATCCGGCAGGATCGAGACGGCGGGGGTTTTGAAATGGCCTTCGTTCAGGAC
>CALMFL010000173.1 GCA_937862595.1 uncultured Fidelibacterota bacterium | reverse complement strand
AAGCCCGATATCCGCTTTGACATGGAGATCAAAAACGTCGAGGCTTTCGCCAAAAAGACCGAATTTTCAGTCTTTCACGGCGCGTTGGAACGCGGTGAAGCCCTGCGCGCGCTCAAGGTGCCGGGCGGTGCGGAATTCTCGCGCAAGAAGCTGGACGAACTGACCGATCTGGCGAAGAAACACGGCGCCAAAGGACTTGCCTTCGTGAAAGTGAGCGAGGAAGGACTTCAGGGCGGGATCGCCAAGTTCATCCCGCAGGAAGCGGCCGGCCTGCTGACCGGGACCTGCGAAGCGGTTCCCGGCGACCTGGTGCTCTTTATGGCCGACGAATGGGAGACCGGACTGACCGCGCTGGGCGCCGTGCGGCTGGCGCTGGCGAATGAATTCGGACTGATACGAAAGGACGAATACAAAGCCGTGTGGGTGGTGGATTTCCCCTTGTTCGAGAAAGACAAGGAAAGCGGCCGCCTGATGGCCCGGCACCATCCCTTTACCTCGCCGAAACTCGAGGATATCGAAAAAATGGAAACAGATCCTCTGTCCGTAAAAGCGCGCGCCTACGATATGGCCATGAACGGCTATGAGATCGGCGGCGGCAGTATCCGGATCTATGACCGGAACCTGCAGTCAAGGATGTTCCGCGCCCTGGGGATCTCGGAAGAGGAAGCTCAGGAGAAATTCGGTTTCCTGATGGGCGCCTTTGAATACGGCGCGCCGCCCCACGGCGGGATCGCCTTTGGGTTCGACCGTCTGGTCATGATCCTTGCGGGCGCAAGTTCCATTCGCGAAGTCATCGCCTTCCCCAAAACCACGACGGCGCAATCGCCCATGGACGGGGCGCCGAGCGAGGTGGATAAGAAACAGCTGGATGAACTGCATATTCAATTGCGTGAGACGTGAGACGCCTGCCGGCCGAAGCTCCGATGCTTCGGAGCGAAGGCTGGTGAGACGTAAAACGTAAAACGTAAAACGTGAGACGTAAGACGTAAGACGTACGCAGGGACGCGATTTATCGCGTCCACCGGATCGACAACACTACCTGTCATTGTAGATTGCGCAACGAATCCGTATGCCGGAGGCATTAAGGATGAAGTGAGAAATCTATTCACACAAGGGAGCGTGCGTTCGTAAGACGCCTGCCGGCCGACCTGTGCATCGAAGCTCCGAAGCGTCGGAGCGTAGATGTAAGCCTTGGCGAAGGCTGGTAAGACGTAAGACGTGAGACGTGAGATGTGAGATGAAAGCGGCTGAAAGATAGAAAACAAGTTCGCCCCGTATAGGGGCGTTCATGTTTCCAGAACTATTTTAGTGATTCGGGCTTTTGGAGTATCGTCCCATCGACCGATCCGCTCGTTGCATTTTTAACTTCTTCAAGAAGAGATCGGGTGTGCCGTTCATCCACTTCCGCGTCCACGGTGACCTGTTCGCCAAAATCCTGATCAAGGGAAATGACGTGATAGGCGTTGATCGCCCTGAGAATAAGCGGATGAAGTTCATAACTGCAGACAAAGCGGATCGTATCTCCCTTTTCACAGCACAGGATCTTTGCCGCGTCCAGCGTGTCCGACGCCGATTGCACGTAAGCCCGGGCAAGGCCGCCCGTGCCGAGTTTGGTCCCGCCGAAATAACGTACCGATACGACAAGAACATCGGTTAGGTCCCGGCGGGTGATCGCCGCGTGGATCGGTTTTCCCGCCGTGCCGGAAGGTTCGCCGTCGTCGCTGAAGCGGAAGCGGGTTTCTTCGCCGGTGCCCAGCTGCCAGGCGTAGCAATGATGGGTGGCGTCGTAATATTTCTTTTTCAGGTCGAGCAGTATCCGCTCAATGTCTTCCATGCTTCCGACAGGCCGGGCGAATCCGAGGAATTTGCTCCCTTTTACGGTCAATTTGCTTTCCGCTTCCGAAGCCAGTGTCTGGAATTTCATAGGGTCACTTTATATAGATGAATTTTTCTCTGAGCAGCGCATGGTCCGTCCGGAGGAGCAGTATATAGAGACCGCTGGAAAGGTCCGCCGCCGGCAGGGTGAGGGTATGGATGCCCGCGGACAGGTCGTCGGTCAGGAGCGTACGCGTAAGGCGCTTTCTGCCGCGGATGTCAATTATGGACAGAACGCCGGCGCTGTTGTCCTCCGTCAGGATAAAGGAAAGGGAGAGCGATTGTCCGAAAAGAAGCGGATTCGGGTAAAGGGAGGTGATGCGCGGGGAGGTGACAGCGGAAAGCGAGACGTTCCCGGATGCGTCTTCCACGGTGGATCCCAGGACGAGGATGCATTCGGAGTAGCGGCTGCCGTCCACCACGACCGGCCCGCCGCCCAGGGTAAGAACACGGCTGGAACCGCCGTCCAGGCACACGAGGTTCGCCCGCATGCCCTCGGGGATCTCCGCTTCCAGAAGCAGAGCTTCCTGAGGCAGGTCCGTGAGTTTGTAATAGGAGGTCATCGTATCGGCCGAAAGTGAAAACTCCAGGCTCAGGGCCGGGGTGACATGGCCGGCGAAGCCGCCGAACCCGATACTGTTCAGGTCTTCGGCATCGTTAAAGGGGTAGAGAAAATTCTCTGCGCTGTAGCCGCCGCACAGGACCTGCGCGGTTCCCCAGTTGCACAGGGCCTGCCCGAAGCTTGAACCCCGGAGGAGCAGTTCCGCATCGATCGCCTCAAGCGCCGGCCGGGACGGAATGCGCTCCCAAATCGCGTGGATCATGTTGTTGCCGGGCGTTGAATGCCGTTTGTCAATATAGAGATTGAAGCCCGCGCTGTTGTAAGGATTCAGCCCAAGATTCGAGTTCAGGGCGTAATCCCAGTTCAGGGAATAGGCGTTCATGTAGCTGTGATAGTCGTTGACGTCCGGGTACATGTATTCCTCGAACCAGACGGAGGACATCTCAAAAAAGAACAGGTCTTTGTTCCTGAATTTGTAGCCCAGCTGGAATACGTGGAACAGCTCATGCGCGCAGGTCACCTTCAGGCCGTTCAGTCCGTAAGTATAGAATATCGTGGAATCGCCCAAAAGCGTGCTCAGGGTCAGGTAGCTTGTCCAGACATAGGGCTGGACCTGGATCTCGGGCCAGGTAACGCCGTAGTTCTGATAGTCTTTCTTGAAGTAGACGTCGATCTCGGGTGTTTCGACCTGGTCCGTCGGGGGCGTGGAAAACCCGAGCGAATCATGGAGCATGGCATACGAAGCATCAAGATATTCCGCGGCTTTGAACACAAAATCCGGGACCGAGTCGTGATAGCTATAGTTCTGCGGAACGGCATCGTAGCCGCTGTTGTCGTAATGGATCATGAAATGTCCGCCGGGGGAGAGGTAGTGCTCCGACCGGGCAGGCCGTGCGCTCGTTCCGAGAAAGGAAAAAGGTTTTAAGAAGGGGTTCGCTTCCGATATGTCGGCGGGTTTTGCAGTGGCTTCCGATAGAAACGCCAGGAATAAAAGGATCACGGGTACAAGATACCGCCGTTTCGGCACAGGAGCTATTTTCAGGCGTAATGGCACATTTACCCTTTCACCGGCCTGCGACGGCGGATCCCTGCAAGGTCTCCAGCGCATGCCCGAGTTGCAGGATGCGGGATTCTTCGTAGAGATTTCCCAGGATCTGCATGCCGACCGGCAGTCCGTCCTCCGTAGTGCCGACCGGGACCGAAAGTCCGGGAATGCCCGCGATATTCACGGAAACCGTAAAAATGTCGCTCAGGTACATCGCCATGGGATTGTTCACATTTTCTCCCAGTTTGAATGCGGGGGTCGGGCAGGTGGGGAGCAGGATCGCGTCCGCCGTGCGGAACGCTTTCTGGAAATCTTCGTAAATCAGGCGGCGGACTTTCTGAGCCCGGCCGTAGTAGGCGTCGTAGTAGCCCGAAGACAGAACATAGGTCCCCAGCATGATGCGACGCTTGACTTCCGGTCCGAAGCCTTTTTCGCGGTTCGCCGAATAAAAGGCGTCAATGGATGCCGCGCGGTTCTCCGAACGGACGCCGTAGCGGACGCCGTCGAAGCGGGCGAGGTTGCTTGAGGCCTCGGCGGTAGCGAGGATATAATACACGGCGATGGAATAGGAGAGATGCGGCAGCGTAATGTCCCGGATCTCTTTTCCGCTTTTTTTCAGGATCGCGACCGCCTCCTCGAAACGCGCTTTCACATCGGGATGAAGTCCTTCCCTGAGCAAATGGAAAGGCACGCCGAGGGTCCGGACATTGTCGTTGCCGAGATTCCCGGCATAGTCGTCGACTTCGACATCCGTTGAGGTGGCGTCCCGTTCGTCTTTTCCCGCAATGACCTGCAACAGCTCAGCAGATTGCCGGACGGTCCGGGTTATGGGGCCGATCTGGTCCAGGGAAGAGGCGAAGGCCGTAAGTCCGTAACGGGAAACGCGTCCGTAGGTCGGCTTGAGCCCGACGACGCCGCAGAATCCCGCGGGCTGGCGGATGGATCCGCCGGTATCGGAGCCAAGGGCGTAATCCGCAAGTCCGGCCGCGACCGCCGCCGCGGAACCGCCGCTGGAACCGCCCGGAACATAGTCGGGATTGACCGGATTTTTCGTCGGCCCGTAGGCGGAATATTCCGTGGAGGATCCCATGGCGAACTCGTCCTGGTTCGCCTTCCCGGCGATCAGGCCGCCGGCTAGTTTGATGCGCTCTACAACGGTGGCGTCGTAGGGAGAAATATAATTTTTTAAAAAGGAGGATCCGCAGGTGTTCGGGAGTCCCTTAACGTTGATATTGTCCTTGATCACGATCAGTTTGCCGGACAGGGGACCCGTGACGGAGGACTGTTCGCGGACGTGCTTTTCCAGCCAGGGTTCATCCACGGTCAGCATGATGTTCAGGTCCCGGGTTTCCCGGTATCGCGTTAAAAAATCGGAGACGGAAATAGACATAAGGCTCTCTTGGGATCAGCGCATAAAACGAAGTATGTAATACCCGATCAGAACACCGATCACGCTTAGGAAGTTAATATGGATGCGGAATCCAAGGCTGAATTCGATAAAATACAGGTTCAGGGTGAAGGTATTGAAGCCGATGGGGAAATTCACCGAAAAGAAATCCTTTACCGGACCCGCCGGAAGCAGTGCGGCAAACAGATGTCCCAGCGCGCCGCCCACGATCGCCGCGATGAGAATAATACCGATGATCCGACCGATCTTTGATGCATATCTGGCCATAGAGCCCCCTTGATGCAGCTGGCCTCCGGAGAGGGGTTAGGGTGTTCGTCAACAGACTAAATATAACATTCTTTTTTGCGTGTTTCAAAGCAGAAATCGGACCCGGCGGCCCGGCGGCGGAATACTTCGGGACCATATCATAAAATACTGTTATATGATGATGTTTCTGTGTATCTTCCGGCAATGGAAAACACTACGAACATCATCATGAGCTATTTCAAGGAGCATCCCCGTTCCCGGCTAAAGATCAAGCAGCTGGCGAAAACCCTGCAGGTCAGGGATGCCGATTATCCCGATTTCCGGGATTCAATGAAGGCATTGTCCTCAAACGGGAAGCTCTACCGTTTTAAAGGGAACGCCTACGGACTCAGCGATCAGAATGCGGAGCTGACCGGGACCCTTGACATGCATCCGAGGGGATTCGCCTATGTGCACACCGGCGACGAGAGAAAGATCCACATCGCCGAGTACAACATCAATACCGCCTGCCACGGGGATACCGTCGCGGTCATCCTTCACCGGAAGCGGCCGGGCGACCGGGATCTGGAAGGGCATGTCAGACGGGTGATCACCCGCAGCAAGAACACGTTTTTATGCACCTTTCACGCTTTGCGCGAGGCCATGCTGGCCGTGCCGGCCATCCATCACCTGCAGACCGAGATCGTCCTTGAGGATCTGCGCGGCCTGTCCCCGGCCGAAGGGGAATACATTATCGCGGAGATCACGGAATGGCGTTCCGGCGGCCAGCGTCACCGCGGACGGCTTGTCAGTGTCGTCGGGAAAGAGGACGTCCCGGAATTTGACGCGGTCTTCTGTGCCAATAAATTCGATATTCCCGGGTCCTTTTCCCCCGAGACCCTGAAACAGGTGGAAAAGATGTCCTTTTCGATCCCGGACGATCCCGCGCGGCGGGACCTGAGGGATACGGTGTGCTTTACCATTGATCCGGACGACGCAAAGGACTTTGACGATGCCGTTTCGATCGAAACGCTTTCGAACGGCGATCTGCTGCTTGGCGTGCACATCGCGGACGTCAGCCATTACGTTCCGGTTTCCACCCCCCTCGACGACGACGCCCTGCGCAGGGGAACCTCGGTCTATTTTACCGATCATGTCATTCACATGCTCCCGGAAAAATTAAGCACCGAGCTCTGTTCCCTTCAGCCCGGAACGGACCGTCTGGCGATGAGCGTCTTTATGACCCTGTCGAACGAAGGCGCCGTGCGTTCGTATGAGATCACCCCCTCGCTGATCCACAGCAACAAGCGTTTCACGTACGGGGAAGTGCAGGATATCCTCGATAAGAATGAAGGCCCCTTCCTCGAAGAATTGAACGTCATGAGCCGGCTGGCCCGGGCCTTGAAGAAAAAACGCAGCGACGAGGGCAGCATCGACTTCGACCTGCCCGAACCGGTATACGACCTGAACGAGCACGGCATCCCCGTCAGCATCAAGGTCCGCGAACGTCTCTGGAGCCATCACATTGTCGAAGAATTCATGCTGCTGGCCAACCAGAGCGTCGCCAATTACGCACGGACCCGCGGACACAGCGTTCCCTTCATTTACCGGATCCACGATATTCCCGAGGCCGACAGCATTTATGAATGGTTCGCCCTGATGGACGCCTTCGGGGTGCAGATCTCCTTTTTCGGACTGCCCATTACCTCCCGGAAGTTTCAGCAGGCGCTCGAAAAGGTCATGAAGCAGAACAGCAGTTCCTATATCCAGCGTCTGGCGCTGCGCACGATGACCAAGGCAAAGTACAGCGTCAAGCCCGTCGGGCATTTCGGCCTGGCTTTTGAGGATTATACCCATTTTACGTCCCCGATCCGCCGCTATCCCGACCTGATGGTGCACCGTTTGCTGAAATATTACCTGAAAGGGCAGCAGCTTCCCGCGGACATGGCCAAACGCCTGAGCTTTGTCGCCAAATCCTCCAGCGCCGCCGAACTGCGCGCCCTGGAAGCCGAACGGGAATACCATAAGATCAAACAGATGCGCTATATTTCATCCCATGTCGGCGATGTGTTCACCGGGATCATTTCCGGCGCGGCGCAGCACGGCTTTTGGGTCGAGCTGGACGGCACCTTCGTGGAGGGCTTT